>NZ_ANAH02000026.1 GCF_000335475.2 Cystobacter fuscus DSM 2262
CGCGAGGGCCGTCTGGGAGAACGCCACCTCATTGCCTGATACGGCTTGTCTCCCTCCCACCCCTCCTCAAAACCTCCCCCCAGGACTTTGGATCAAGCCTGGGGCCCGGTGGTGGCACGTGGTGGCGCCGCTGGTGGCTCTGAGTGGTGGCGTTGGTGGGCCCGGTGGTGGCTCTGAGTGGTGGCGTTGGTGGGCCCGGTGGTGGCCACGCTGTCGCTACCCGTCTCCCTTGCCTGCCCGTCTGTATGCGCGCTGTGCTTTTGGCACGTCCATACGGGCCGGACAGGAGGCCACGTCGACGCGGGCCTCGCGGCGAGCATCCAGGCAGGCCGGACGGCCATTCGCCGCGCGCCTCGTGGGGTTCGCTGGCTGTGTCGATGCAGGCCGTGCTCCATTCGCTCGCCTGTGTGGCCCTTGGTTGCCCGGCTCCACTCTTGCCGATCACCCCTCGCGCTTTGTTCGTGGCCTGGACACGCGGCTTTACGCTGTGTCACTGCTGGCCTGGGTAGTTCTTGGGCTGTTGGGCGTGTCGTTCAGGGCGGGTAGGTGATGAACAAGATAGAATCCCTGGAGGGGAAGCCCTCCGTGTGTGGCGCATTCGTGCGCCGTTGTTGGCTGACAGGGGGGGACGCCGGGAAAAACGTCGGTAGTCACTCCAGGCGGCGCCTGTGGTCACTCCAGGCCGCGCCTGTGAGCACTTGCCTGCGGGCCAACGCCGGGGACCGGCGGGCAGCTCGCGCGTCCATGCACCAGCGGAGCGGCATTCTCTGGAGTGCGGCCCCTTCTCCAACCCGGAGAGCAACGCCAGTGCAGGAGGGGAGCCAGCCGTGAGCTCGCCCCCCGTTGCTGCGGACGCCGCGCCCGCGTTTCTCACGGTGGAGGAAGCCGCCGGAATACTGCGCGTGAACAGGAAGACTCTCTACGAGGCGATCCGGCTTGAGCAGGTTCCCGGCGTCGCTCGCATCGGAAAAACCCTCCGCATCCGCCGCGCTGCCCTGTTAGAGTGGACAGCCGGTAAGGGCCGTGATTCTGCGCTCGGGAGTCGGAAATGAGCGTCAGATTGAGGAAGTGGCAGAACAAGGCAGGGAAGGTCGAGGAGGCTTGGCAAGTGGACTTCATGTTCCACCACCCGGACGGACGGCGACAGCGAGTCGTGAAGTTCTCGCCTGTGCAGACGCGCCGGGGTGCCGAGCAGTACGAGCGCGAATTGCGCGCCTCCCTCCTCAATGGAACCTTCGGAAAGGAGAACAACACCGGGGAGCGCCCTCTGACGTTGGCGGAGTTTGCCCCGCGCTTCCTCACCTACAGCGAGAACAACAACAAGCACTCCAGCGTCGTCAGCAAGAGCCAAATCCTAGAGGCTCACATCCTGCCGTTTTTCGGTGAAATGGCGCTGGCTGCCATTGGCCCGGCTGAGATTGAGGATTTCAAGGCTGTCATGCGCAAGAAGAAGTCGGCAGCGCGCGCCCGGAAGGAGGCCCCCACGCGGGCAGCCCTCCGCAAGCGCAGCGGCGAGGAACCGAAGCCGCTGAGCCTCAAAACCATCAACAACGTGTTGACGGTGCTGAGCAAGCTGCTCGCGGTCGCGGAAGAGCAGCGGGTCATCGAGCAGGCCCCGCGCGTGAGGCTCTTCGCGAAGCTGCCGAAGCCGCCCTTTGATTTCCTCACCTTCGAGGAGGCCGAGCGCCTGAGCAACGCCGCCGAGCCGGAATGGCGAGCGCTGCTGCTGGTGGCGCTCAAGGCGGGGCTGCGGCAAGGGGAACTGATCGGGCTCCAGTGGAGCGACGTGGACTTCCAGCGCGGCAAGCTGCACGTCCGCCGTACCATCTGGCGCGGTGTCTCGGGCTTGCCCAAGGGCGGACGCGAGAGGACGGTGGAGCTGCCCGGCTCGGCAGTGGACGCACTCAAGGGACACCGGCACCTGCGCGGCCCTTACGTGTTCTGCCAGGAGGACGGTCGGCCGCTGACTGACGGGCTGCTCAAGCTGCCGCTGCGCCGGGCCCTCCAGCGGGCGGGCATCACGCGCGAGCAGGGCCGCATCGGCTGGCACGACCTGCGGCACACCTACGGCAGCCATCTCGCCATGAGGGGGATACCGCTGACGGTCATCAAGGAGCTGATGGGGCACGCGACCATCGACATGACGGAGCGCTACGCCCACCTGAGCCCGGACACGCGCAGAGAGGCGGTCGGGGTTCTCGACCGGCCCTCTGCGCCCGCGTGCGACATACGTGCAACACGGATGGAGGGAGCTGCTAACCACCCGTAAGCACGGCATAAAAAAGTGGAGGCGGCGGGAATCGAACCCGCTGCTGGAGGCTTCCGGCGAGAGCGCTCCAGAGCGGTTGAGTCGTCTGACGGCCCGCCATTGAGGGCGGATTTTCTGGGCCTAGGGGCCCGGTCCGCTGCATGGGGACCAACTTCCCCAGGCTCAGGCGTCCTGAGCCTCGGGCGGAGGCCCGGCGAGCCGGCGGAGCAGCTCGCGCGGATCCACCCCGAGCACATGCTTGAGCTGCTCTCCGACCAGGGCCACGCGGGAGGACAGCTCCCCGCTGCCGCCCAGGCGCGCGTCCAGCAGGGTGAGCCGCTCGACGGGGGCCTGCCCCACCGTGCCGAGCAGGGACTCCAGCAAGGGCGCGAGCTTCTGGGCGAGCAGGATCTGCCGCGCCGACCCGTCCGAGTCCTCCCAGGTGCGCGCCAGCGCCGAGAGGGAGGTGGCGGTGGCCCGGCCCTCCTCCACGATGCGGGCGGCCGCACCCCGAGCCGCCGCCACCTGCTCCTGGCGCCGCGCCTCGGCCGGCTTGAGGACGTCCGCCTCCAGCAGCAGCCGCACCTGCTCGATGCGCACCCGCTGCACGTCCACCTCCGCCCGGGCGCGCGCCAGTTGGGACACCACCAGGCCTCTCGCCTCGGCCACCCGGGCCGCCTGCCGCGCCTGGGCCTCCAGGATGCGCCGCTCCGCGTCCGCGCGCGCCACGGAGAACTCCGCCTCCAGGCGCGCCACCTCGCGCACCTCGCGGTTGTGCGCCGCGCGCTCGGCCGCCAGGGCCTGGTTCTCCGCCTCGGCGATGCGCGAGCGCATCTGCAGCGCCGCGGACTGCTTGCGGCCCAGCGCGTTGAGGAAGCCCCGGTCGTCCGAGACGCTCTGGATCTTCAGCGTGTCCAGCACCAGCCCCAGTTTGTTGAGATCATGATCCGCCTCCTGGAGCAGGCACTGCGCGAAGCGGGCCCGGTCGCCGTTGACCTCCTCGGGCGTGAGGGTGGCCAGCACCCCGCGCAGGTTGCCCTCCAGCGTCTCCTTCGCCACGCGCACCACCTCCGCGCGCGGCTTGCCGAGGAAGCGCTCGATGGCGTTGCCGAGGATGGGCTCCCCACTGGCCACCTTCACGTTGGCCACCGACTCCACGTTGAGGGGGATGCCCCCCTTGGAGTAGGCGCCCTTCACGCCCACGGCGATGACCATGTTGGTGAGATCCAACGAGTCCACGCGCTCCAGCAGGGGGATGCGCAGGCCGCGCCCGCCGTGCACCAGGCGGTAGCGCGCGGGCCGCCCCTCCACGAGCCGCCGCGTCCCGGAGAAGACGAGCACCTCGTTGGGCTGGCAGATGTGGATCAGCTTCTGGGCCACCGCGGCCACCGCGGCCGCGGCCAGCACCAGGACGACGACGAGCACGGCGAACACCGTCATGACCAGGCCTCCTCCGCCGAATCCCGTGGTGGACCCTCCGCTGCCGGAGGGCGTGGCGCCTCGCGCGGCCCGGCGAGCACCGCGGGGATGTCCACACCGAGCGTGGAGGAGACCTCCCGGAGCAGCTCCGCCACCGCGGCGGGATAGGCGCGCAAGTAGCCCGCCAGGGTGGAGCCGTCCCCCGAGTCCAGCAGGGACACCGAGTCCACCCGCACCCGGGAGGCCGCGCCCGCCACGTGCCCGAGCAGCTCCTCCAGATGCTGGAGGACGAACATCTCCATCGCATGGCCCCCGGTGTCCCGCCAGGCCTCGGACACGAGGGAAAGGGACTCGGCGGTGGCGCGTCCGTTCTCCGCCACGGCCGCGGCGGCCCCGGCCGCCTCCAGCTCCTGGGCGCGCCGCCGGGCCTCCGCCGGGACGATGACGTCCGCCCTCAGCCGCAGCTCCTCCAGCCCGGCACGCACCTCCTGCAGCTCCTTCTCCGCCTCGGCGCGGGCCTGCTCGGCCGCCGCCAGGGCCCGCTCCTCCGCCGAGCGGGCCTGGGCCTCGAGTCCGGCCCGTTGCTCGGACAGGGCGTGGTGGTGCCGCTGGATGCGCGCCTCCGCCTGGGCTTCCGCCACCCGGGCCCGCGCATGCGCCGCCGCCTCCGCCTCCTCGGCCTGGCGCACCGCGTCGGACTCGGCCACCTCCGCCTCGCGCAGCACCTCGGAGATGCGCACCCGGCCGATGCTGTCCAGGTAGCGCCGCTCATCGGAGACGTGCTGGATCTTCAACGTGTCCAGTTGCAGGCCGAGCTGGCGGAGATCCTCCCCGGCCTCCTCGGTGAGCCGGTTGGCGAAGGTGAGGCGATCCTCGTTCACCTGCTCGGGCGTCATGGTGGCCAGGACGCCGCGCAGGTGGCCCTCCAGCGTCTGCCGGGCCACCTCGGAGATGGTGGTGCGGCCGTGCCCGAGGAAGCGCTCCAGCGCGTTGCCGAGCACCTGGGGATCGGAGGAGACCTTCACGTTGGCCACGGCCTGCAAGGTGAGCGGGATGCCCCCCAGCGAGTAGGCCCCGGTGACGGACATGGGCACCGACAGCAGGCTCACGTCCATCCGCTCCACCCGCTCCAGCAGGGGAATGCGGAAGGAGCGTCCGCCGGACACCACGCGGAAGCCCACCGAGTCGCCATCCCGCGCGGGGTGTCTCCGTCCGGCGAAGACGAGCACCTCGTTGGGACGGCACACGTGCACCAGGGCCTTGGCCACCAGCAGCGCCACCACCACGGCCAGCAGCACCACGCCGCCGAGCACCAGGGGGATGAACAACTCGCCATTCGCGGGCAGCTCCATGGCACCTCCTCAAGAAGAGACGGGAACGGGCGGCGGCTGGAGGCCGCGCGGCTCCTCGGCGGAGACGACACGCACCGAGCCGTCCTCCAGGACGTCATGCACGAACACCTGGTGGGAGGGCGCGAGCGGCACCACCGTGTCGCCATACGCGAGGAGCTCCACCGTGCGCCCCTTGAGCTCCACCCGCACCTTGCCCGGCTGCGTGCGCCCCACTGGCACCACCACCCGGCCGAGCCGTCCCACCACATCCGCGGGCCGCGTGATGCTGTCCACCTCGGCGCGGCCCAGGCCCCGCAGCACGCGCGACGCGATGAGCCCCGCGCCCAGCCCCACGCCCACCGACAGGCCGCCGGTGAGCAGCGCCCCCGTCTCTCGCGCCAGGGTGGACAGGAGCACCCCGGTCAACCCGAAGAAGGCGAGGAAGAAGGTCCAGAAGAACAGCGAGGCCAGCGGGAGCGCGCGGCCCAGGGCGCCTCCCTCCGCGGCGCCCTCCCCCACCCCCGAGCCCTCCAGCCCGCCCCCGGAGAGCCCGCTCGCCTCCCCGGCGTCACCGCCGAAGAGCAGCGAGAGGAGCAACAGCCCTCCTCCGATGACGAGGCTCGTGACGTAGAGCGCGAACATGGGCCCTCCGAGCCGAGGCGAGGGTGCCCCGGTACGGAATCAAGGTGGGGACGAGCCGGCTCCGCGTCGATCGGATTCGTCCGCGACGCTCGGACCGCACGGCTCGCCCCGCACCGGGCTCAGCAGGCGCCAGGGAGGGAGGGCGGACGCGTGCCAGGGGAGCGTTGACACGACCTGTCCCCGGGCGTCCAGCAGGGGCAGACGCGGGTTACACATCCAGCGGCGGCGGGATGCCCTTGGCGGCGAAATAGAGCCGCTTCGCCACCCCATAGAACTTCGCATCCTTGGGGACCATCGTCCGGAACCAGCCGGTCGCCTGGGTCTCGAACTGGTGCAGCAGGAAGTTCCTGGGCTGCCGGCGGAGGTACTCGGCGAAGTACTTCATGACCTCGACCTCCGAGCGCGCACGCCCGTTGTCCGCGTACTTGGCGACAATCGGCGTGAACCACGGGTACAGGCTGTCGATTCCATGCAGTGTGGTCTTCATGAAGTTGCCGATCAGCAGATCATCGAAGACCTCGTACTCGACCGCGGCCATCAACGAGCCCCGTGGCACTTCGAAGGTCACACCATACTTCGAGCGCTTGTTGTTCAGATCGACGGTGAAGTCCCGCCCACCCACTCGCAAGCGCACGAAGCCGAGCTTGTTCGCCAGCGCCTGCATGTTCCTGAAGTACGAGGTGAGCTTCTTGCGATCGTCCTCGCCGAGCGGCTCGCTCCAGTCGTCGCCGAACTCCCTGGGCTCGCGTGGACTCCTGTCGGCGGGGGGCGGCCGGAGCTCGGTGACATCGCCCGTCTCACAATCCACCCGAACGAAGGGGGACAGCACCTGGGCGCCAGGCAGGTCGAAGCCCTCGGCGTACGCGTCGATGGGCGTGGTGTAGGCCTCCGCCCAGAGGCTGTCCCGGCGGCGGTAGCAGTGGAAGGAGCTGAAGGGAATGAAG
This sequence comes from Cystobacter fuscus DSM 2262, assembly GCF_000335475.2. Lineage (NCBI taxonomy): Bacteria > Pseudomonadati > Myxococcota > Myxococcia > Myxococcales > Archangiaceae > Cystobacter > Cystobacter fuscus. The sequence continues at coordinate 6,585 of NZ_ANAH02000026.1, forward strand.
TAGCGCGCATTGTACCGGCGCATGGGGCCGATCAGCGTCCGGCCCACCGGGTACTTCTTCGCGGCCCAGGGCTCGATGCGCTCCCCGTTCTCGGTGAACAGGTTGAGCATGTCCGCGTCGCCGTAGCCGCTCAGCTTCAGGAGGAAGTTCCCCTCATACTGGGAGGCCACCCGCGCGACCTCCGCACCCCAGCCATGATCGACCGCGTCATTGAGATTGATGACGAGCCGATTGCCTATCTTCACCAGCAGGATGGAGTCCTGGAAATAATCCGTCATGCACATCACTTCGATGTTGTCGGAGATGCGCGTCCAGGTCCGCTCCGGGAGGATGGTGACGTTGAATCCCTGGGCCGTCAGATCCTCGTGGATGCGGCTGCCGACATGATCGCCAATGAGGAGCTTCTTGCCGGAGAGCGCGGGCAGCGAGTCGCCGTTCAGGTGGTCCGGATGACCATGCGAGAACCAGACGTACTCGCACGCCCGGATATGGCTCCGTTGCTCCGGTGGGATGGAGTAGCTCAGCCCCCAGCTCCCGAAGTAGGCCGAGTCGTTGAGCCACGGGTCCGTGGCCAGCATCGGTTTGCCATCAAAGGCGATGAGTGTGGCATTCCCGATGGTCTCGAATCCAAGCATGAGTTTCTTCCCCCCAACTCCGCGGTGAGAGCGAGCGAGCGAGGACTCTACGCTGGATGCTCGGAGCCCGAATCAACCCACCGGAGCGAGGGAGCCGTTCGAGGGCAGACCCTTGGCGAATGGCGATGCGCCCCGAGCGCCCTGAAGCACGCCGTGCCGTCATCGAGGCAAGCCGTCTTGTCTTGAACGGATCCCGAACGCCCAGCAGTAGCCCTTCGCACCCGGGGGCAACATATTCGTCCTCTTTCGGCTCGGGGGAGGCCGTCACGACCCCCAGCGCATGGGGTCCTCCCTACGTGAAACGCCTTCTGACACATGCAGCCGGTTACCGCGCGGTGGTGCTGCTCCTGATCTGGGTGCTCCCCATCCCGACGCTCGCCGCGCGTGGCTCCATCCGCAACCACCTCCTCTTGATCCAGCAGCTGCTGGTCAGCACCGACTACGAGCGTGCGCTCGATGAGGTCCAGGTGGCCCGCCAGGAGCCCCATGGAACGGACGAGGACGTCACGCTCTCGCTCTACGAGGGCATCCTCCTGTACGAGTTGCGCCGCAAGGACGAGGCGAAGGCGGCGTTCCGCGGGGCGTTCCTGCTCGATCCCCAGGCCCCCCTGCCCGTGCCGGTGTCGCCCAAGATCCAGGCGGATGTCGACACCTTCCGCCAGCAGGCCGAGGCCGAGTTGAAGGCCATGCCCCACCCGCCGACCCAGCCGGAGGACGTGAGCCCTCCCAAGAATCCCTCTGTCGCGAGCACCCCGTCCCCGCCGTCCCGGCTGCGCCGGTACGCGCTGATTCCAGCCCTCGCGGGGGGAGCCGTCGCGGTGGCGGGGGGCATCTCCTGGGGGATCGCTCGCGGGGAGTACAACAGGCTGCGCCACGATGATCCACGCATCGTGAACACGGCGCAGGTGGAGCAGATTGGCAGCCGCGGACGGGCCTGGCAGACCGTGGGGTTCAGCTTGCTGGGCGTGGGGGCCGCGAGCCTCGTCACCGCGGCCGGCATGTATCTGCTGGGTGCTCCCGACCCCTCGGCCCCGACCATCGGGGTGAGCACGAACGGGACTTCCGCGGTCCTCTACGGGAGGTGGCCATGAAACGGATGTCTTCCTCCACGAGGAGACAAGCCCTGCTGCTCACACTGGCCGGGCTCATCACCTCGTCGGGGTGCATGGACTTCACCCAGGCGCAAGAGGAGTACTGTCAGCGCCATCCCCAGATCTGTCCACCGCCGCCGGGTGGAGGACCGGCGCCCAGCCCCGAGACGGGGGCCGTCAGTCAGGTCTCCTCACGGGGCCAACACACCCTGGCGCTCCGCACGGATGGCTCGGTCTGGGCCTGGGGACGCAACGACGCGGCACAACTGGGAGATGAAACGGTCGTGAATCGCTCGGCGCCCACGCGGGTCGCCGGACTGAGTGGTGTGCAGAGCGTGGCCTCAGGCTATTTCCAATCCCTCGCACTGGGAGGGGATGGCTCGGTCTGGGCCTGGGGATTGACCAACTCGAGCGACATCCAGATGACCCCGGCGAAGCTCCCGGAGCTGAGTGACATCATCGCCATCTCCGCGGGCACCTTCCACTCGCTGGCGCTGCAGCAGTCGGGTTCGGTGTGGTTCTGGGGGGAACTCCTGGACCAGTCCAGTGATACGCCCGTCCTGGTCGAGGGCTTGTCAGGCATCACGACCATCGCCGCGGGCAACAGTCATTCGCTGGCACTGGACAAGAGTGGCGTGGTCTGGGCCTGGGGGGACAACACCTTGGGACAGCTGGGCAATGGCACCCAGGACGAGAGCACCACGCCCGTGAAGGTCCAGGGACTGCCGACGATCAAGCTCATCGCCGCTGGCGGCGCTCATTCGCTGGCGCTAGACACGGAGAACAGGGTCTGGACCTGGGGAAGCAACGACGAGGGCCAGCTGGGCAATGGCAACAAGGGCGGTTTGCGCACCCTCCCCATCCAGGTGCTGAATTTGAAGGATGTCAAACAGCTGGCCGCGGGCATCCGCCACTCGCTGGCACTGACCAACGACGGTAACGTCATGGCGTGGGGCAGTGACTCCGCGGGGCAGCTGGGTGATGATTTATCCTTGAAAGAACAGCTCTCGCCGGTGGAGACGTCCTCCTTGACCAACGTCATCGCCATCTCCGCCGGCCACTCCCACTCGCTGGCCCTGCTCAGCAATGGCGCGCTGTTCGCGTGGGGCTCCAACAGCTATGGGCAACTCGGCGGATCCACGCCAACCATGCCCATCCCCCTACCCGTCATGTTTCCCTGAGGGACGCGAACCCGCCTCCCTGCGGTCCGGCCCGGAGCCTCACTCCTCCTGGACGAAGGAGACCGTGAGGGGGGTCGTCTTCCCGGGCTTCACCTCGACCCGCCGGATCACCGTCTTCGACAGGGTGGGACTGAAGAGCGTCACGGTGTAGGTCCCCACGGGAAGCGCCAGCGGGCCATCCCACGGAGTCGTTCCTCTCGGCGTTCCGTCCACGGAGACATCGGCGAAGGGGTGCGCGCGCACATCCAGGGTCCCCATGGCGGCGAGAGCGGGACGCTTGGATTTGACGGAGCGCGCGCGCTCCCGGGGAGCCGGAGGCCGGGCCACGGGCTCGGCGGGAGGCTCCACCACCGCGGGTGCCTGCTCCAGTGCCGGTGGAGGCGGCGCGGAGGGAGGCGGCGCGGAGGGCTCGGCGCTGGCCACGAGCGGGGGTCCAGAGTTCTCCCGGGGAGTGCTCCGCTGCCACTGCGCGAGCCCACCGCCCGCCACGAGCAGCATGCCGCCCACGAGGGCGTGCCGCTTCCAGGCGGAGACTTCCGGCCTCAGCCGCGTGCGCGTGCGTGCACGCGTCTCCACCAGACCGGAAGCGGACGGCTGCGCGGGGAGGGACACGTCCTGGGGCGCCAGCATGTGCTCGGAGAGGGTCGCGAGCGATCCCGAAGCACCCGGGGACGCATGGGAGACGGTGTCCAGGTCGGTCCTCGACGAGGACGCGAGCCGCGAGGGGCCGGGCGCAGCGGCCGCGGCGGGGCTCAGCGCGGGCAGGCCCGTGGCCGAGGTGACACGCTGGATGAGCTGGGCCACCTGAGGGGCCGTCACGCTCCTGCCTCCCGCGAGGATGAAGTCCTCCAGGTCCGCCTGGAGCGCGTGGCAGTCCGGATAGCGCTGCTCCCGGTCCTTGGCGATCGCCCGGGCGAGGATGCGCTGAAGGGTGTCGGGCAGGTCCGGCCGGTAGTGGACCGCGGGCACGGGCTCGTCGAAGAGGAGGGTGTGCATCAGCGCCGCGTCCGACGCCGCGCTGTACGGCTTGTGGGACGTGAGCAGCTCATAGAGCACCACCCCGAGCGCATACACGTCCACGCGCCGGTCCAGTTGCTTCGCGCGCAGTTGCTCGGGCGGCATGTACGACAGCTTGCCCTTGATGACGCCGCTCCGGGTCCGGTGGCTCTGACCGGTCGCCTTGGCGATGCCGAAGTCCACCACCTTCACCGCGCCCTGCAGCGACAGCAGGATGTTGTCCGGGCTCACGTCCCGGTGGATGAGCCCCAGGGCCTCGCCCGTGCCCGGATCCACGAAGTCGTGGGCGAAGGCCAATCCCTCACAGGCCTGGGAGATGAGCCGGGCGCAGACGGCGGGAGGCAGGGGCAGGTGCTGGGCCGAGGCGCGCTTGATGAGCGTGCGCAGGCTCGGCCCGTCGACGTACTCCATCGCCAGGAAGTAGGAGCCATCGGCTTCGCCGAAGTCGAAGATTTGCACGATGTGCGGGTGGGTGAGCCGGGCGGCCAACATGGCCTCGGAGAGGAACATCTCCACGAAGGCGGGCTCCTGGGCCAGGTGCGGCAGGATGCACTTGACCACCAACGTCTTCTCGAAGCCCCGGGGCCCGGCGGCCTTGGCGAGGTACACCTCGGCCATGCCTCCCACGGCGAGCTTGCGGATGAGCTGATACTTGCCGACTTGCCGCATCACGAACCCTCTCCCTCCTCGCACCGCATCGCCCCCTGGAGTGCAGGGGAGCCTCCTAGGGAAGGATGTGCATGGCGGCTCTATTCCTCCCCCGAGGGAGCAGGCGGGCGGCGGATCGACAGCGGTCCCCGAGGGCGTACGGCCAGACAAGCGCCAGCACGGGAGGCCGCGTGGCCGCTCTAATTCAAACCAACGAGGTAATTGAGGATGGTGGCATCCGCCGCGTCCACGCAGACGACCCCCTTCCCGGTGAGATGGGTCATCCGGATGTGGTTGTTCGTGTCGGGACCCGTCTTCAACGGCTCATAGGGTTTCCAGACGAAGCTCGTGAAATTCAGGAACAAGGACTTCGGATCCTCGCTCTCCTCCGCGTTGTGCAAGGAGTTGCGGATGGCGTCATTCTTGTCACGCACCCGCGGACTCCCATAGAGGTCCTGGATGCGGAGACGAAGGTCTCCTCCGACGTTGACGGTCATGTCCGCTGAATCAGCATTCCAGCCCCTCGTGTCGTAGTGGTCCGCATGCGGGGTCCGCAAACGGCTGAAGACCAGCGCTCTCCCGGCGCATTCTTCCTGAGAGGGCCAACTCAGGCGCCGGTCGTTCCTCCTCAAGAGCATCGCGCCTAGAGTCTGGTTGACGATGAGATTGATCGCGGCGCTGATGTCGTTATTGCCAGTCTCCTGCTTCAGCATGATGATGACGGTTTCGGTCGGATTGGCCGTCAGGAAATTGACGACGTCAGTGATCGCCGACTGGACGGAAACGTCGAGATTCACGGGCCCATGGTAGAGCCAATAGGTGTTGGCGAAGTAGGCCACACCCACCCGCAGGTCCAGGGCTCTCACTCCGGCATCCAGCTGTTGGCGGATGGAGAGACTCTGGGCCCGCACCATGGGGGTGTAGGCGTACTCGTAGGCCCCCGAATCATGGGTGCCGGGGATGACCAGTCGAGTGATAGGTCTGCGCCTCTTGAAGCCATCGAGTAGCCCCATCCAATCATTGCCAGCCATAGCGTGCTCCTCCCAGAGCGATCATGCGACAAGAGGGCACGGCGAACAAGCGCCCCCCCGTCCGTGGTCTGGGGTCACGTACGCCGCCGACGCGAGCCCTCGTGCAGCGGCAGCATCGGCGGGACCTGCGTTGCCAGCGCGTCCACGAAGAGCCGCACCTTCGCCGGAAGGCTCGAGCGGCTCGGGTACACCGCGTGAAAGGCCCGCAGCATCGCGGGCCGGGGGCCGAAGACGAGCTTCAGCCGACCGTCCTGGATGGCATCCCGGCACAGAATGGCCGGAACGCGCGCGATGCCGACCCCGGCGATGGCCGCCTCGCACGCCACCTCGAGGTCGTTCACCGTCAGAACCGGCTCGATGCGTGACTTCACTCCCCCGACGTTCCACGTCTCGAAGGCGCTGAATCCGATGCAGCGTGCGGCCCGGAGATCCCTGGGGTCCGGCGTGCCGTGCTTCGACAGGAAGCGGGGGCTCGCCACGAAGTGGACCGCGCCCTCTCCGAGCTTGCGCGCCACGAGCGACGAGTCATCGAGCGGCCCGATGTGGATCGCGAGATCCAGTCCCTCCTCGATGAGGTGCACGCCGCGGTCCGCCAGCACCAGCTCGACCTGCACCTTCGGGTAGCGGTCGAGGAACGCCGAGACGACGGGCGCCAGGTAGCGGCGGCCGTACAGCGTGGGTGAGGACACCCGCAGCAGGCCCACCGGCTCCGCTTGCTGCTGCTGCACCTCGCTGTTGGCTTCCTCGATCTGCTCCGCGATGGCGGAGCACCGCTCGTAGTAGGCGACCCCGACGCCGGTGACCCGCAGCCGCCGCGTCGTTCGCTCGAGAAGCCGCACGCCCAGCTGCTCCTCCAGCTTGCGGAGCCTCTCGCTGGTGCTCTGCTTGGTGATGCCGAGCTGACGCGCCGCACGGGTGAAGCTGCCTTCCCGCACGACCGCGGCGAAGAGGAGCATGTCGGCCGGGGAGATCATCATTGTCCATTCTAACCTGACAAAGCGTCAGCGTGTGGCTGCATTGTCCGTTCGCGCGGCGCCCCGCACTCTCGCGGTCATCCACCCGCTTCGAGGCGTGCACCCATGAAGCTGTATTTCGCCCCCAGGACCCGAGCCACCCGGGCCCGCTGGTTGCTCGAGGAGCTCGAGGTGCCCTACACGCTGGTCCAGGTCGACCTGGCGAAGCAGGAAGGCAGGACACCGGCCCATCTGGCGCTGCATCCCCTCGGCGAGGTCCCCGTCCTGGTGGATGGAGACGTCACGCTGTTCGAGTCCTCGGCCATCTGCCTCTACCTGGCGGACCTCTTTCCCGAGAAGCACCTGGCACCACCGTTGGCCTCGGCGGAGCGTGGCCCCTACCTCCAGTGGATGCTCTTCGCCGAGGTGACGCTGGAGCCCGTGGTGCTCGAGCACCTCCGCCAGACGCAACTGCCCGACGAGCAGAAGAAGGCGGAGCCCGCCGCGCGGCCAGGGCGGCTCGACGACGTGCTCACGGCCATCGACAAGCGACTCCACGGCAGGGAGTTCGTCGCGGGCGGCACCTTCACCGCCGCCGACCTGGTGCTGGCCTCCCTCCTCCACCTGGCGAACACGCTGAAGCTGCTCGAGCGGTACCCGAGGCTCGTCGAGTACGTGGTCCGCCACACGAGACGCCCCGCCCTCAAGCGGGCCGTCTCGGGCTGAGCGTTCTCTCCACCGCTCGTCCAAGCCCTGGTCTCACTGGAACTTCAGGGGGACATCGGCGTGCAGAGCTCCACGAGCACTCCGTCGAGGTCCCTCACGTAGGCCACCGTCTGCCCCCAGGGCTTCTGCTTGGGCGGCTGCGCGGCCCGGGCGCCCGCCTTCACCGCCCGCTCGTAGGCGGCCTCGACGTCTGGCGTGACGAGCGCCACCTCCACCGCCGCCGCGTCCTCCTTCGGCCGGTTGAAGCGCACGGTGAGGCCATTGTTCTTCGCCATCTCCTCCGAGGCGAAGGCCAGCGCCGTCGCGCCGGTCTCCAGTTCCGCGTACTGGCCACTCTCGTGGAGGAAGCGACGTTGCAGGCCAAAGGCCTTCTCGTAGAAGTCGACGGTGGCGGGTACGTTCGCGACGTAGAGGATGACGTAGCCGAGCTTCATGGCGGCGGACTCCGGTGCACGGGGGGAACAGCGTGCGGCGGTATTCGCACGCCCCGCCCATCCTGTCTCAAGGAATCGGACAGGGCTCACCCTCGGACACCGTCGTCTTCTGGACTCGGGGCCACACCGCTGGACGGGAAGACGGGCAGCGCGCCCGGGCTCAGCTTGCCTGCCCATGACCCTTTCCCCTGAAGCCATTCGTTCGCGGCTCCTCGCGGATCCCAACACCCCGAAGCTGGCCGAGCAGTTGGGTGTCCCACTCGAGGAGTACGTGAAGCAGGTGATGCACTTCGTCCAGAACCCGCATGAGGAGCCGCAGCTCCTGGTCGTGGGTGACGAGGATCTGCGTGCCATGGGCCACGAGCCCCCGAGTGCCGAGGCCTTGAGTCGCGTTCTGGACGAGGCGGTGGCCCTGGCGGGGCTCACGGAGACGACGGACTTCACCCCGGCGAAAAAGCCGCTCGTCTCGCTCACCAGCCCGCCGCAACCCCCTGTTCCCACCGCACCGGCCCCGGCGCGCACCGACACGTCTTCCGACCTGGACGCGCAGTTGCGCCGCGCGCGGTTCTCCTCCCACCAAGGAAAGTGAACCCACATGGGTCTGAAAATCGGCGGATTCCTCAAGAACATTGGCAAGGAACTGGGCAAGGTCACCCAGGGGCTCAAGAAGTTCGCCAGCTCCCCCCTGGGCAACCTGGTGATGAAGCAGGGCCTGTCCTTCATCAAGGAAAAAGCGGGGGCCCTCTCCAACAAGATTCTCGAGAAGCTGGGCCATCTCAAGAAGAAGGGAGGCTTTGGCACGTTGTTGAAGGCGCTCGAGCCCTTCGCCAAGAAGCACCTCGGACAGGCCATCGACAAGCTCTGCGCGAAAGGCCTCGCCTTCCTGTCAGGCATCACGAAGCAGGCCTCGAACAGTGGAGACCTGCGGGCCATCGTACGGCAGTTGAATCTCGCGCGCGCCCAGGCCCCGGCCATGGATTCGACCACCGAGCAGATGGCCCGGGAGAACATCTTCCAGCTCATCGCCCACCGCCACGCGGAGCTGATGCGACAGGTGGCCTGAACCCCGTGGGGGGCATCATGAGCCGGGGGGGATGATGGCGCGGCCCCCTGGGCGTACACGCCGTGGTTGCCCTCCGACGAGGTTCGCAGGAGGGTGGGTGGAAAGGCAGGCCCCGTCCTCTCCGCTCGTACTCCCCGTGTGCACCGTGCCCGTGCTCCATTCGCTACACTCCCCCGCCGTCCTGTCCGTCTCCAATCTCCAGACTCCCGGGGCTCGCCTCGGGGCGAGGTCCCACGCCTGGGTGCTCGGGCTGGCGCTGCTGCTCGGGAGCGGCCCGGGTTGCCAGCGGCCGGCCGGGTCCCACACGCCCCTCGTCTACGCGGGCTCCGGCAGCATCGGCGACACCGTCCTGTCACCGCTCAGCGAGGGCTTCGTCCGTCGGGGAGGTCCGCCCGTCGAGGCGAAGCACTACGTGGGCTCCGCGGAGGGCTTCAAACTCCTGATGGAGGGGCACGCGGACGTGAGCGGCCTGGCGCGCTCGCTCCGGAGCACGGAGAAGGCCCGGCACCCCTATTACGTCATCATCGGGTATGCCGCGCTCGCGGTGTACGTCCACCCGGACAATCCGATCACCGCCCTCAGCCGGGCCGAGCTCAAGGCGTTCTTCACCGGCCAGCTGAAGAACTGGAAGGACGTGGGTGGACGGGATGCGCCCGTGGAGCTCGTGACGGTGAAGCTGTCCACCGGCTCGGGCACGACGGACTTCTTCCGGGAAGCGGTGCTGGAGGGCGCCCCGTTCGCGCCCACCCATGCCTTCGAGCACCCGCGCGAGGTGCAGTCCTACGTGGCCTCGCATCCGCACGCGCTCTCGTGGGGGACGCTGGCGCCCGACGTCCAGGGCGTCCGGGTGCTGCCACTGGACGGCGTGGTGCCAGGGCCCGATTCGATTCGCACGGCGGACTACCCGCTGTCCCGGCCGATGGTGTTGGCGACCCGGGGCGTGCCCGACGGGCCGCTCAAGGACTTCCTCGACTATGTGATGTCGCCCGAGGGCCAGGCCATCGTCGCGCGCTCCTTCATTCCCGTGCGAGAGGTGCGCTGAGCGCCATGTCCTCGCCGCGCCGCTTGACGGTCCATCACAAGCTCTCGCTGCTCCTCGTCATCATCCTCGCGGTGTTCGTGACGAGCCACGCGGTCCAGGAGTCCACGCTGGACCGGTTCCAGGTCGGCGGTCCCGTGCACCAGCAGCTCAAGCTGCAGGCGGAGACGTACGACACGGTCCAGGCGCTGCTGGGAGAGCTGCACGCCGCGCGCGCTGTCCTCCACCTCATGCTCGCGCCCTCCAGCGAGGACGGAGCGCGGCAGCTGGTCAGACAGTGGGAGGAGATCGCCGCGGGCGTGGACGCGCGCTTCGAGCGAGCGCTGTCGGTGACGGATGCCCCGGATGCCCGCCTGTACGTCGAGGACGCGCGCGTGGCCTGGGAGGGGTACGCCCGGGCGGTGCGTACGCGCGTCTTCGCCGTCTCCGAGGCGGAGCGGAGCCGGGTGCTCGCGGACTTCCTGGCGGGGGCCCACACGCGCCGCTACGCGCGGCTGGCCGAGCTGCTCGAAGCGGCGGCCAACAGCCTGCGCCTGCGCTCCAGTGAGCTGGAGCTCGAGGTGGCTCGCACGCTGCGGCGGGCCCGGTGGGGGCTCGCCGCGGTGGATGGGGGGCTCGGACTCTTCCTGCTCGTGTTCCTCGCCGCGGTGGGGCGCTCCATCACCCGGCCCCTGAAGGAGTTGATGGTGGCGGCGCGGCAGGTGGAGAAGGGAGACCTGTCCCTGCAACTGGCCACTGCCGGCGAGGACGAGATCGGCCAGCTCTCGCGCATCCTCGGGCAGATGGTGTCGCACCTGCGCGAGCTGATGCTGGCGGTGCGCCAGGCGGGCCAGGAGATGGCCGAGGCAGTGGAGCGGCTGGCGAGCGCGGCGGACGAGCAGGGGCGCAGCATCGAGCGGCAGGCGGCGGCGGTGACGCGGACGAACGCGGTGGCCGAGGAGCTCAGCCACGCGTCCGAGCTGGCGGAACGGCAGGTGGCGGGCGTGCTGGGCACGGCCGAGCGGGCCGACGAGGTCGGTCGCTCCGGCCTGGAGGTGCTGACCGGGAGCCTGCGGGGCATCCAGGAGCTGCGCGGACAGTTCGATGCCATCGCGCGGCACGTGGTGGAGCTGGCCGAGCACAGCGTGAAGGTGTCCACGCTGACGGAGACGGTGCGGGACCTGGCCGAGCAGAGTCACGTGCTGGCGCTGTCGGCGGGCATCGAGGCGGCGCGGGCGGGGCCGGAAGGACAGGGCTTCCGGGTGGTGGCGGTGGAGATCCGCTCGCTGGCGGACCGCTCGGTGAAGGAGACGATGGCGGTGCGCGAGCAGCTCAGGCGCTCGAGTGGAGCCATGCGCGACACGGTGGCCATCACCGCGCGGGGCCGCGCCCGGATGGAGGCGGAGCTCGAGCAGGTGCGGACGGGAGGCGAGCGCCTGGAGGAGCTCACCCGGATGCTCCAGGAGTCGAGCATCAGCCTGCGGAGCATCGTCCAGGTGGTGAAGCAGCAGCACCAGGGCCTGGGGCAGATCTTCTCGGAGGTGAACGAGCTGTCACGCACGACGGACAAGGCGGTGGTATCGGTGGCCGCCATGCGCCAGTCCGCCGAGCAGCTGCGCAGCACGACGGCGCGGCTGACCGAGGCCCTCTCCGGCTTCCGCTTGTGAGGAGTGCAACCGAGAACAGGGAGGGAGGCGCGGGGCCCCAAATGGTCGCCCGCGCCCATCGCGGTCAGTAGGGCGTGTCGCCCTTCTCGATTCCGAAGGCGGACGGGGGCGCGTAGGTGCCGTTCACCGTCGTGCCGCCGTTGTGGATGGCGGGGAATATCGGCTGCATGCTCTGCGGGAACCCGAACGCGGGCTTCGTGAGCGAATCGAGGCGGCCCAGCTCCTCGGCCGTGAGCTTCACGTCCACCCCTTTCACGTTGTCCTCGAGCTGCGCGAGCCGCCGCGCGCCAATGATGGTGGATGTCACGCCCGGCTGCGCCTGCACCCACGCCAGCGCCACGCGCGCCACGGTGCTCTCGTGCGCCCGGGCGATGGCCTCCAGCTCGTCCACGACGGCGTAGGTCCGCTCGTTCAGGAACGGCTCCAGGAACATCCCCCGGTCACCCTTCTGCTGCCCCGCGTTCGCGCGCGTGTACTTGCCGCTGAGCGCGCCGCTCTTGAGCGGCGACCAGGGCGTGATGCCCAGACCGAACTCGCGCGCCATCGGCACGAGCTCCTGCTCCACCGTGCGCTCCAGCAGCGAGTACTCAATCTGGAGTCCGATGAACGCCGACCAGCCGCGGAAGCGCGCCAGCATGTTGGCTTCGACGATCTTCCACGCCGGCGTGTCGGAGACGCCGAGGTAGCGCACCTTGCCCGCGCGGACGAGATCCTCGAGCGCGGCCATCGTCTCCTCGATGGGCGTGTGCACGTCCCAGTTATGCAGCCAGTACAGGTCGATGTAGTCCGTCTGCAGGCGGCGCAGCGAGTTCTCGCACGCCGAGATGATGGACTTGCGGCCCGAGCCGCCGCCGTTCGGATCCCCCGGGTAGAGGTTTCCGCTGAACTTGGTCGCGAGGACCAGGCGGTCACGCCGGGCGGGGTGGCGTCCGACGTGGTCGCCGATGATCTTCTCGGAGTGGCTCTTCGTGTAGAGGTTCGCCGTATCGATGAAGTTGCCGCCGAGCTCGATGTACCGATCGATGATCCGCTGGGACTCCTCGACGCTGGACCCCCAGCCGAGGGCTTCCCCGAACGTCATCGCACCGAGGCACAGCGGACTCACGCGCAGGCCCGAGCGGCCGAGCGTCACATAATGATCAAGAGGCATGAGGGCTCCAGGGGATGTGCTACCGTGGGCGGGCCAGAATGATTCAGCCTTAAACCAATTTAATCTTGAACCATTTTCCGCGCAACGGACCATGTCGAAAATCGACCCGGCGAAGATCTGGTCACTGAGCTACCGCCTGCTGATGTCGGTGATCTCCCACGTCACCCCGGACGTCGCCGCATTGGGGGTGGAGACCAAGGAGTTGTTCGTGCTCGCGGCGCTGGAGGAGCACCCCTACCCCGCGGAGCTGGCGGCGACCCTGAGCATGCCCAAGCCGACGGTGACGGTGTACGTGAAGCGGCTGGAGGCCGCGGGCTTCGTGAGCCGGGAGATCGACGCTGCGGACATGCGGCGCCACCGGCTGCGGCTCACGCCCGCCGGGCGCAAGGTGATGAACCAGGGCATGACACTGTTGTCGGATGCGTTCGGCGAGCGGCTCGGCCGCCTGAGCGCCGCGCAGCAGGAGCAACTGCGGATGTTGCTGGAGAAGATGGGCTGAATAAGCTTTCCTCTCTCCTCCTTGCCGCCGCGGGTCGTTCCAGATCGTGTCGTTCGAGTTCTTTGACACCCGCTCTGGGACACCCGCTCTGGCTGGCCATTTTTTCTTGACGGGATTTACGCTGGGACCTACCGTCATCACACTCTGGGTGTTGAAAAGCAAACAGTTGCCGTCACTCCCAGAGGGCATGACGTAGAGCCAAATCCTCAAGGACATCATCAATCATGGCGAACATCGTCGAGAAAGCCTCTCTGTCACTGGTAGTCGCATGGACGGTGGCGGTAACTCCAGCGCTGGCTTCGGAAGAGAAGATGCCAAGCGAGAGCCTCAAGACCTTGATAGCTACGGCTACCACGACCACCGTTTGTGCGAGCACGCTGACGCCAAGTGGCTGGGTAGACATTCAGTGGTGGAACTCGGCGAGCTGCGGGAGCACCTTTGCTCCGAACATCAAGATGATCCAACAACTCACGACCCTCCCCGTGGGCACGACCATCAACGCCTGTGCCTCCACATACCCTCCGGCTGGCTGGGTGCAGACGGGTGCTTCTTATTACAGCAGCTCGTGCCGATACTCAGTCGTACCGAGCCTGGATCCCAATGCCTGGACGCTGAAGCGCGTGTACTGACACCCGTGTCCACCGAAGACTCCAGCGAGCTGGAGTTCGAGGTGGCGCCGCGGCGGGCCCGGTGGGGGCTCGCCGCGGTGGGGCGCTCCATCACCGAGCCTTGCGAGAGAGCCGTCCGGCTGCGACGCTCACCTCATGGATCAGGAAATCGAGCGCGTCATCACGTATTTGTCCCGAGCCCGCAGTGTGCTGTTCATCACGGGCGCTGGAATCTCGGCGGAGTCGGGTATCCCCACCTATCGCGGCATTGGAGGGCTCTACGACGGCAAGACGACCGACGAAGGGCTGCCCATCGAGGTGGCGCTCTCGGGGAGCATGTTCCAGCGCAGGCCCGAGCTCACGTGGCAACACATCCACCAGATCGAGCGCGCCTGCCGGGGGGCGACCTTCAACCGCGCCCATGAAATCCTGGCGCGCGTCGAGGAGTGCTTCGAGCGCTGCTGGGTGCTCACGCAGAACGTCGACGGCTTCCACCGGACGGCGGGCTCGAAGAACGTCATCGACATCCACGGTGACATCCACGAGCTGCGCTGCACGCGGTGCTCCTTCACCGAGCGCGTGGTGGATTACTCGAACCTGGAGCCGTGTCCGAACTGCCCTCGATGTGGCGCGCTGCTGCGCCCCGAGGTCGTGCTCTTCGAGGAGATGCTGCCGCCCACCAAGGTGATGCGTCTCCAGCAGGAGCTCGCGATGGGCTTCGACCTGGTGTTCTCCATCGGGACCTCGAGTCTGTTCCCCTACATCGACGGGCCCGTGCTCGAGGCGGTGGCGCGCAAGCGTCCGACGGTGGAGATCAACCCGGGACGCACCGACATCTCGGACGTGGTCGACGTGAAGCTGCGGATGGGCGCGGTGGCCGCCTGCGAGGCCTTGTGGGCCGAGCGCGACCGGTGGATGGCTCAGCGCGGGTAGCGCTCGCCCGCGTCCCGGTAGGGTGAGTGCGTCCTTCCCAAATACTTCCACTCCCAGTCATACTTCCCCGCCCTGGCGGCATACCGCCGCTCTTCAAGAGGAAACACTGGATGCGGAACCGGATGCTCGCAGCATGCTTGTCGCTCACGCTCTCGGCCTGCGGGACGGAGCCGTCGGAGTCTTCCACCCGTCCGGAGCGCGACCAGGACGTCGGTCTCGACTCCACCGGGGATGTCCAGACCGCGCTCGCGGCGCTTCCCTCCGCCGAGGTCGTGGGCTCGCACGACGATGGCGTTCCCTTCATGATCAAGGGCCGGCTGGGCGCCGCCCAGGGCCTCACCGCGGGCGCGTCGTTGTCGGACATCGCCGCGGTGTTCCGCCTGCGCGCTTCCGACCTGGTGCGGACGCGCTCGCACCGGGACGAGCAGGGCCATACCCATGTCCGCTATGGCCAGACGAAGAACGGACTGCCCGTGGTGGGCGGGGAGCTCATCCTCCACCAGGACGCCAGTGGCCTCATCTACGCGGCCAACGGCTCGGCGCGTGACGGAGAGCGGGCTCCCTCCATGCCCCTCATCGCCAGCGACGCCGCCAGGCTCGCCGCCCTGAACACCACCCCGGGCCATCACCTCGAGACCGAGGGCGAGCCGCGTCTGGTGTACGTGCGCTCCAGCCAGGACGACAAGTTGAAGCTGGCCTACGAGGTGGTGGTGACGGGCGAGGGCGCGACGCAGCCCATCCGTGACCATGTGTTCGTCAACGCGGTGAGCGGAGTCGTCGAGCAGCGCGACTCGGACATCCACACGGCGCTCAATCGCCTCGTCTCCTCGAGCAAGACCAACAACCCCGGCGTGCGCGCGGAGGGAGCCCCGCCCACGGGCGACGCGGTCCTGGATACGACCTACGACAACCTGGGCGAGACCTACAACTGCTACAAGACCCTGTTCAACCGCGACTCGTACAACAACGCGGGCGCGCAGATCAAAGCCTTGGTCCACTACGGCACCAACTACGTCAACGCCTCCTGGAACGGCACCCAGATGATGTTCGGCGATGGTGACGGCGTGAGGTCCCTGCCGCTCGGTCTGGACAAGGACATGACCACGCACGAGTTCACCCACGCGGTGACCCAGTACGAGTCCAACCTCGTCTACTCGCGCGAGACCGGAGGACTCAACGAGTCCCTGTCCGACATCTTCGCCAGCGTGTGCGAGAGCTGGGCCTCGGGCACCTGGTCCATGGCCGCGGACATCTACAAGATCGGCGAGGACGTCTGGACGCCGGGGACCGAGGGGGATGCGGTCCGCTACATGGACGACCCGGCCAAGGACGGCGCCTCGGCCGATTACTGGGCCAGCGGCGTGGGCATCATCGACGTGCACTACAGCTCGGGCATCGGCAACCTGGCCTATGCGCTCTTGTCCAAGGGAGGCACGCATCCGCGCGGCAAGAGCACCAAGGTGGTGACGGGCATTGGCGTGGAGAAGGCGGGCCGCATCTTCTACAAGGCCAACACGGATTACTTCACGACCTACACGCTCTACGCCCAGGCGAAGACCTACACCGAACAAGCCGCGAGGGCGCTCGGCTACACCTCGGCCGAGGTCGCCTCCGTGTCGACGGCCTGGCAGGCGGTGGGCGTGGGCGTCTCCGCGGCCAGGTAGCGCGCGACGAGGGCGCCCTGGGCGCCCTCGTGCGTCACCTCACGGCAGCAGCTGGATGTCGTCGAGGTAGAGCGTGCCCTGGTCCTTGCCGGACTGAGCCTGGAAGTAGAGCTCCTGGAGCAGCCGGCTGCTCGCGCCCAGGGAAGCGAGCGGGATGAGGACCTGCTCCCAGACGCCCGGCTTGATGGCGTGGCCCAACGCCACGTCGAAGCGCATGCCCCCCAATTCGGTCGAGCCATCCTCCTTGAGCAGCACCCGCACGACCTGTCCGCCCGTGGTGCCTCCATGCACCCAGAACGACAGGGTCTTGTAGAGGCTCAGGTCCACCCGCGTGGTGGTGTTGAAGAGGAGGGCCTTCCAGGCATCCGGCTCGAAGGAGATGGCCGACGCGCCCGAGTGGACGGGATGGGTCGCGGCCAGGTCGCGCGTGGCCCAGCTCCGGTCCTTGAACGTGGTGTGGAGGCTGTCCGCGTAGAGGGTGAAGGCGGGCGTCGGCGGCGGCTCCGTGGGAGGAGTCGTGGGCGGCGGCGTGCTGGAGCGCAGCAGCCGGATGTCGTCGAAGTACACCGTGCTCTGGGTCGTGCCCGTGTCGTCCTGGAGGTAGAGGTCCCGCACGGTGCTCGTGGAGGACACGCCGAGGGAACTCAACGGGACGAGGACCTGCTGCCAGGTGCCCGCCTGGATGGCGTGGCCCATCACCGTATCCAGCCGCACCGAGCCGAGCCGCTGCGAGCCATCGTAGGCCAGCAGCCGCACGCCCTGCCCGCCCGCGGTGCCACCATGCACCCACAGCTCGAGGGACGTGTACTGGGACGCGGGGAGCCCCGAGACGTGGTGGAGATAGACGGCGTTCCAATTGTTGAACTCGGCGGAAAGGGACGCCAGGCCCGTACGCACCACGGTGCGGTTGTCGAGGTCGTGCGGGGTGTAGCTCCTGTCCGAGAAGCCATCGCCCAGGGCATCGGCATAGACGGACGTATCGCCCGAGGCGTCGCCCGTCGACCCCTCCATGCGTGCCCGGCCCTCGGAGACGGTGACGATGTCCACGTTCCTCGCCTTGAGGGCATCGAGGATGGCCGCGAAGTCGGTGGCGCCATACTCCGTGGATGAGCTCGCCGTGCCGGTCACGATCTGGTGGAAGGCGAGGATGAGCCAACTGCCGTCAGCGGCGGCGGCGTCGATCCACGAGCGCACCGTGTCCACCGTGACGCCCGTGTGCACGTCATACGAGCGCAATTGCAGGATGTTCGAGTCCTTGAAGTTCTGGCCGCCGTTCACCGTGCGGTGGCTGGCGTAGTACTTCGAGATCGTGCTCAGCACGCTCGGGTTGTAGGCGCCGTAGGGCGAGGCGAACGAGGGCACCGAGGGCAGTCCGAACTGCGACTTCAACCAGGCCTGCGAGTCGCTCAGCTCGATCTCCAGGGCATTGGGGGTCAGGGTGGTGAGATCCGGGTGGGTGATCGTATGGGAGCCAATCTCATGACCCTCGGTGATGAGCGTCTGCACTTGCGGCACGGTCATGTATCCCGAGAACCCGCCGCGGATGTTCTGGGTGATGAGGAAGTAGGTGGCGGGAATGCCGCGGGCGTTGAGGGCCGGGCGCGCCGTCGTGTACTGCGAGCTCAGGCCGTCATCCAGCGTGATGCTCACCATGCCTCGTTGAAACGGCGTCGAGCCCCACGCCGGGCCCATCCCCACCAGCAGGGCCATCACGAGCCCCCACGGCATTCCTCGCACGACAAGTCGTCCACGCATATGTCTTCCTCACGATGAAATCCCCCCCTGAAACGGGCCCCCTGCCACAGGATGCGCCCCTCTACCCGCGCGGGTTCCTGCTGGAGGGTTGGCTGGAGAACCAGGCGAAGCGCTGGGTCAGGCGCGGGCCACCTGGGTCCACTGGCGCTTGCGCCACTCGAAGGGAGGAATCCGGATGCGCTCCCCGACGGAGCCGTTCCACTCCGTCCTCACCCCGTGGCGTCCGAGCACCTCGCACACCTCGCGAGCGATGGCGAGGCTCGCGGCCTCGTGCTTCGCGGCGTCTTCCTCGTAGGCGCCGAAGGCCAGCATCAGCCCCTCGCCCGCGACGCCTCGCTCCAGGTCCTGGCCATGGAAGAAGACCGCTCCGCGCGGCGGCGTGTCCTGGTAGCTGGCGACCTCATTCACGTCGGACCAGCCCTCGGACATCGTGTAGCCCGCGTTCTGCAGCGCGACGACGCCGCGCCCGTTCAGCTCCTCGAAGGCGTTGTCGATGGCGTCGTTGAGCGTCGGCTCGCTCCAGCCCGCCTCCCGGACGCGCTGCGCCTGGAAGAGCTTCCGGGCGTGCGCGTCCAGCGTCTCCACCAGTGCACTGTCGGACTCGCCCAGCTCGTCCTCCACCCACTGCTCGAGCTCCTCGAGCAGCTCCTCTTCGTCCTCGAAGCCGCCGCGCACCGCGCACTCGACGCGGGCGAGCAGGTGCTCGCGGGAATCATCGTCGCTCATGCGCGGGGACTCTACCGCATCCGGGCAGCCTGACCCCTCGGGTCTGGACAGCGAGCCGACATCGCGAGTAGGAAGAGCCGCTCATCAGGAGGGATGGACATGAGCGACACGCCAGAGTGGAAGGGACGTCGTCTGGGCTCGTATCTGCTGGGTGAGCGGTTCCCGGACATTCCGGAGGACCAAGGGCGCCTCTACGCGGCGCACCATGTCGACACCGGAGAGCCCGTGCTGGTCGTGATGCCGGGCTCCGGCGACGACTGGAGTTCGTCCACCCCCTGGTGTGCGGAAGTCACGAGGTTCACCGACCCGGACGCCCTGGTTCTTCACCCCAAGCGCACGGCCGGGGCGAGGCCGCCGAGATTCCACGAACTGACCCTGGGGTTCATCCACCTCGCGGGCTCGCTGGCGCAACTCGATGAGCGGGAGGATGTGCGGGCCCACTTCCTGCGCTTGCGCACTCCCCAGCCCATCCGTTCTCGACACCGGGCAACACGCTGGGGACTGACGGCGCTGGCCCTGGCGGTGGGATTCGTCTTCCTGTTCTGGCCGCGCACGTCCACACCTCCGGAGATACGCGACCGGGCCAGCGACACGCCTACCTTCATGAATGGACAGGAGCTCTCTTCGCCAGTCATCGCCTACCCGATGCCAGAGAAACCCTTCAAGGAGCAGCGCAAGCCGCCTTGCATGCCGGGTACGGAAGTGGAGATTCGGGGCGGTTGCTGGATGCCCCACCGCAGTGATGCGCCCTGCCCTCCGGGAACGGCCGAGTACCAGGGCAAGTGTTACGTGGCCGTCAAGAAGCCGGACCCGGAGCCTCGATCCATCCAGCCCTAATGGTGTGAGGGGCGATGAACTCCAAGATGGAAGACCTCCTGAGTTCCCTCGAAGCAGTGGCCGGACAACACTCCAGCGAGGCTGAAGCGGCGACCACCCTCGAGACCGCGGCCCTAGCGCTCCACTTCATCCGCCGCATCGGCCGGCTGAATGACTTCTGGGAGTACGTCAAGGCCTTCAATCATGAAGAGGCCTGGCCGAAACCCCTGCACTCCTTCGGCACCCGGGACGAGGCTCTGGACTGGTTACGAACCCAGCCGACCCTTCCCTATGAAACAGTGCTGGAGGTGGCAGGTCATCTCCACAACGTCACACGCAGGCCGGACGGGGAGTGGGTCCTCATTCGCCCTCCCACGATCGCGGAGTTGGAGGCCATGGAGCAAGCGGAGGAGTGAACCACCTCCTCGTCATGCTCTCGGGCTGGCGCTTCTTTGCTTCTCCGTCGTCGGCTCCTTTCATCCAGCGTTGGGGTACACGCTGCCCAGGCCGCGCTCCGCTCAGGAGCGCGGCAGTGCAAGTGGTTACCTGGTGCCGCTGGCGGCCCGCTCCTGCTCACCTCGCTCCGGGATCCACTCCGGCGAAGGGAATGCGCGGCTCGGCCAACTCACGCACGATGGCGAGGTGGACGAACAGGTTGACCTTCTGGAGGTTCTCGAGCCGGTTCCTGCCTCCGGCCACCAGCGCCGGCTCGAACCCGTACATCTCATCGGGCGCGAGGGGACCCAGCTTCTTCAACGCCCGCTGAAACAGCGCCTTTCCAGCCTCGTCCTTCATATCCAGTTCCTGCTTCTTCTTGGACGCGAAGAACACCTGGGCGGCGATATCAGGATCCTTCGCGGGCGTGCGCAGCTCTTTCTCGATTCCAATCAAGGCGCTGGTGGGGCACAGAATCACCAGAGTGCGGTGGTTGCGCTCTCCCCAGGCATACAGCTTGCCGAACGCCGAGCGCGCCACGACGTGGTACTTGTCGAGCGTCTCGAAGGGAGTGCCAGACAACCAGCGCTCGACGAGTCCCTCGTAGTCCTCGGGGTTGACCGTCCAGAACAAGCCTTCGGCGTACCCGCACCACCCCTCCTCTTTCCAGTATTCCAGGAACTGCTTCGGCAGCACCTTCTGGTACTTCTCGAAACTCAGCTCGAGCGCGGGCGTCCGGAAGGACGCCTCGCCGATGTCTTCGATGAATACCTCGAAAGCCTCATCCCTCATGGGCAATACCTCCGGCCACGGCAGACCTCAAGTTTGACGTTCATCTTGGCATGACCCTGTTTCGCGTCGGACGCCTGTTTGGCCTGAGCATCAATGGTGGACAGCCGGTCTTTCTGGTTCCAGCTGGCGCCAATGGCGCTGTTGACCGAGGCATCACCCATTCCCTCCGGTTTGGACTTGCTCCAGCCTCCGGTCACCATATCCGGTTCGTGCAGAGCATCCAACGTGCTCATGATGTCCTTGGCACGGGCACTGGCTTGATTTTTCAGCTCGCGGTAGCCCAGGCCCTTGTTGTCGTTCTTCATGCTCTCCATGAGGCTGTCCCGAATCTTCTCCTCGAACGCGGCTCTTTCCACCTCCCGCGCCCTCTGCGCATCTGGATTGCGGCCGCTACCAGTGGCCTTTAACGCGTCCTTGTACGACTTCCGTGCGGACTCGAACTTGTCCACCGACATCTCGTTGATGGCGTCCTGCTGACGCCGCAACTGCCGATCGTACTCCTGGAGATATTTCTTCCGGGCTTCGGGTGAGAGCCGGAGAAGGTGTCAAAGGACTCGAAACAGCCAGTGGTCGCCGCAGCAGGGCACCTGGTCGCTCTGCCGCCCCTCTGGATGCCCGGGAGTCCAGTTCCACTTTCGGGCATCCTGACCCATCGGGTCTGGACAGCGAGCCGACATCTCGAGTAGGAAGCGGCGCTCATCAGGAGGCATGGAATGAGCGATACGCCAGAGTGGAAGGGACGTCGTCTGGGCTCGTATGTGCTGGGTGAGCGGTTCCCGGACATTCCGGAGGATCAAGGGCGCCTCTACGCGGCGCACCATGTCGACACCGGGGAGCCCGCGTTGGTCGTGATGCCGGGCTCCGGCGACGACTGGAATTCGTCCACCCCCTGGTGTGCGGAGACCACGAGGTACACCGACCCGGACGCCCTTGTTCTTCACCCCAAGCGTACGGACGGGGCGGGGCCGCCGAGAGTCCACGAACTGACCCTGGGTTTCATCCACCTCGCGGGTTCGCTGGCGCAACTCGATGAGGGGGAGGATGTGCGAGCACACTTCCTGCGCGCTCCCCGGCCCATCCGTGCACGACACCAGGCAACGCGCTGGGGACTCACGGCGATGGCCCTCGCGGTGGGATTCGTCTTCCTGTTCTGGCCGCGCACGTCCACACCTCCGGACATGCGCGACCTACCCGATGACACTCCCATCCTAATGGATGGGCAGAACCTCCATTCAGCCATTGCCTATCCAATGCCGGAGAAGCCCTTCGAGGTGCAGCGCAAGCCACCCTGCATGCCCGAAACGGAAGTGGAGATCAGGGGCGGTTGCTGGGTGCGCCATCGCCGCGATGCACCCTGCCCTCCGGGAACGGCCGAGTACCAGGGCAAGTGTTACGTGGCCGTCAAGAAGCCGGACCCAGAACCTCGATCCATCCAGCCCTGAGTTCGAGTTTCGGTGCGCCAGGCAAAGCTTGGGTGAGGAGGAAGCGATAGAGAACGGAAACCTCACGAGTAACCCAGCAGGTGCGAGTCCTGCCCGGCAAAGGAGGCTACCAGCCGGAAGCGAGTCTTGCGTGGTGCCGGGGTAACCCGGACTGCGAAGCGTAGACAGCGAGTGGGCGGGCCGCGTGATTGAGCCCCGAAAGGAACCTGTCGCGAGAGCTAACGCCGTCGAAACAGCGGAAGGCCGCATCGGGAGGTCGCAAGGGCCTGACCTCTCGGTCTCGCCGGGGTCGAAGAGCGGAGCACGTCCGCGGAGGGTTGCCCAGGAACCTGGGAGACCCTGACGTTTCCATGACATGAGACCGGTTGGGGACGCCGGAGAACAACCCTGGCTCGAGGAGGATGGGCGCCCGACCTCCCTGGGAGCGAAAGACGGGTGGCGATGGTACTGCTGCGGCGAAGGAAACGAAGCCGGGCAGGAGGAGCGTCAGGGAGTCGGAGCGCCTCGTACTACCGCGGAAGCGGGGGAACGCACCCAAGCGGACCCTGTGGAGGGAAGGGGGCGCCCGGAGCATGGAACCGTGGGAGGGAAACACGGCGGGGACACCGAGCCCCAGCAGCGTGTCAACGTGACTTCGACGGATAGTGGTGCTGGCGCGAAGCCAGCGGAGGCGTGAGTCGGCAGTCGTCTGCTCACGGCGAAGCCATGCGACGAAGAGCCGGATGCGGTAGTCCCGCACGTCCGGATCCGTGGGAGCCCCGGGGGAGCAATCGCCCGGGGCCACCCGACCAGTTTCTAGCGATGCGCAGGCCGCTGCCTTCAAGGAGCCGAGTAGTAGCAAGAGGAGGTTTTGTCGAATCTTCTTGCCACCGGGGTTCGCCGAGGTCACTCCACCGCATGGCCTCCGGCAGTTTCACGATGGGCGCGGAGGCGTCCGTCAGTTGCATGGGCTGGATCGCGGGCCCTCCACCGCCAAGTCCACGGCCTTGAGGGCAGCGGGCTGGCGTGGAGAGCCATGGATCACGGGGTGAAGATGGGCGCTACGGTGGAACTCTCCCAGCCGGCCGTCAGCAGTACGCTGCCCGGATGCAGAAGGATGGCGGCTCCTCCCGTGCAACTGGCCGGGATATTGTCAAGCAGGGTCCATTCGTTGGTCTCCGGATCGTATACCTCGGTGCCGCCGTCAACACCCCCCGCGATCAGAAGCTGCCCTGAGTAGAGGAGGGTCGCCGTGTGGTTGCGGTGCAACCGGTTCATCGTGGGACCCGCGCGCCACTGGGTAGTATACGGATTGTAAATGAACGTCGTGCCCGGCGTGGAATTGGACGAATCGCCGCCCACCACCATCACCTCGCCCGAGTAGAGCCGCGTGACGGTGAAGCCATCACGGTGGCCCGGCAGTGCTCCATGCTGGCTCCACCTGTTGGTGTAGGGATCATAGAGGTCCACTTGCGACCCTGTGATCAACAGCACTTCGCCCGAATACAGCATCGTCGCGACAGACCCAGAGCTGTCGTGTTCCAGCTCGCCTGCGGGAGACCACGCGCCCGTTTCCGGATCATACAGTTCTGCGGTGGTCGCCGGACTGACGTGGACATTCGAGCCATCGAGGTTCTCGATTTCGCCGCCCGTGACCAGCACCTTGCCCGACCGGAGCAGGGTCGCCTGGTGGCCAGAACGCCGCTGACTCAAAGAGCCGGTATAGCTCCAGGAGCGCGTGACCGGATCGTAAAGCTCTGCGCTCGAGAGCGTGGATTCGTCATTCCGGCCACCCGACACCAGGATTTTTCCGGACGCCAGCTTGACGGTGGCGAAGTTGTAGCGCGGCGAGTTCAGAGCCCCCGTGGCCTGCCAAGTGTTTGAATAGGGATTGTAGAGTTCGGTCAGGCTGATGGAGGACGCGACACCGAGCGAGTTGCGCGTATGGCCCCCCGTGACCAGCACCAGTCCGGAGCTGAGCAGCGCCGCGCCCTGCACGCCGCGTGGAGACTGCATCGCTGAACTCGTCGCCCACGATGATTTTGGCAGCGGTCCGAACTTCAAGCGTGCGGCGATCATCTTGTGGTCAGACCACAGGTGAGGGTCTGCGACCGTCTGGAAGTCGCCCACGTTGGTGGTGCTGCCGCTATAGAGGGTGAAAATGTAATCGAGCACATTGCCCGAGTTGGTTGCGGTGTTGAATGTGTGGTACTTCAAACACAGGCTGGAGGCGGTCGTGCATTCCGATGTCTCCTTGAAGAAGTCGCCTCGGGCATCCCGCAGACCATAGTCATGAAGCAGTCGAGGCACCGACTTGGCTTCGGTGTTGCCTCCTGGGAATTGACCTGTTTTCGTCTTGTAATAAGCATTCATGTCGCCGATGATCGCGATCGGGGCTCCTGGCGGATGGGCCACGCCGTCAGTCATCGTCGAAGCGGAGATACCCTTCAATGCTTTTGCAAGTCCTCGCGCGACCTCTCCGTTGAAGAAGTCAGCCACTCCGTCCGTAGTATCGCTGTATCCATGGTCGACAATCGAGTGGATCGAGGAAACGATGATGTACCTGTTCGGTTGGTCGGTCGAGGGTCCGGTCGACATCAGGATCGCCCACGGGAAGACCTTGTCTTTCTTGACAGAGTCCTTGTTGACAAAGCTCCTGCCCAGTGCGTTGAGGTAGGCATCCCGATATTTGGGATCGATCAGATTCCCTCCCAGGAAGGTGCCGCTTGCGATGGGCTTGAGCGTGGAGGTGTTGTAATAGATGTGCGATGCTCTCGCCACTGTTCTCGGAATCACCTCGTTGGTGGAGGTGATGGTGATGGGGTCGCCTGTCAGTAGATACTTGGAGTAGTCGACCGCCTGTTGATAGCCGTAAGTTCGTAGCCGTGCATCGAGGTGCTCGCGCTGGGTGGTGTGGGTTCCGTTGATGATGACCTTCGATGTTCCGGACTCCTGCACGGCGACAACGTCGGCCTGTAGGTTCTGGCCGTCAAAATTCATTGTGTCTTTGATGCGCGAGATGATCGCGTTCGACCGCTTGCCTCCGTTGTAGCCATCAAAATCTCCCCAGAACATATACCTTGCTTCCGGATAGTTTTCGACCTTGTACACATCCGCTGCTGTTTGGGGAACATCATTCACGTAGTATTTGGAGTAGTCATACGCGGCGATGTTATACGAAGCAAATGTCCAGGACTTGGCGCTGGGTGCAGATGCCGCCGCGAAGCTGGATGCCGTGGGGGCGAACACCATCCCGAGGCACGCGAGCGCGACGACCGCGGCCCTTGTGTTGACGGGGCGTGCTCCGGGCTTGTTGTCTTCAATGGACATCACTGTGAACTCCTATCTGCGTGGGGGCCCTGCGTGAATCAAATGGCGTAAACCGCGGAGTCTGGATTGTGCGCTTTGTGCATCGAACCCGCACAAATAGTGAATCCGAGACTAAGAATGGCCCTTGAGGACGGCAACGGGAGGGCATGTGAATGATGGGTTTTTCCGCGCTCTTCTGTTCTCCTGAATTCACTCCGGAGCCAATTGTTCGCGATTGGGCAGGCTCGCTCCCCCGCACGAACCGGGACCGGCCCCGCAGAACGCGCGGTTATGCCCAGGCACGGTACACTGCGAGCACCATGAGTCAGCGTCGCGATCCCCCGAATCGGGTTCCTCCCCTCCAGACCCTTCAGGTCAACCCCGACCATGTGCTCGGCCAGCTGGCCCAGGTGCTGACGACAAGCCAGACGCACGAGTTACCCGAGGTGCGCGAGCGCGCGGCGTAGAAGGCGGAGCGGTGGCAACGCGTCTTCCAGGGCCTAAGTAGGTCGCTAGAAGTTTTCGACACCTACAGGGCCCATTCCCCTCTGGGAAAGAGCCCTTTGTGTATCTGAGAGCGGGGCACGCACACAGGAGGGTTCTGCGGGAACCTGGGAGGTGCTGACGACTCCACGTCAAAGAGACCGGAGGGCAACCGGAAGAAAGCCCAGGCCCGAGGGAGATGGGCGCCCGACTCCCGCGGGAGCGTGGCGGGTGGTAGCGCGCTGGCGAAGGAAACGAAGCCGGGCGTGAAGGTCGTCAGGAAGTCGGAGTGCCTCGTAGTACCGCTGAAGCAGGGGAACGCACCCGGGCGGACCCTGTGGAAGGAAGGGGGCACCGGAACATGGAATCGAGGGAGGGAAAGATGGCGGGGACACCGAGCCCTACAACCGTCTCAACGAAACTCCAACGGATAGCGACGCTGGCGAGCTCATCCAGCGCAGGGTGCGAGATGGGTCTACCGACTCGCAGCGAAACCATGAGCCGAGGAGCCGGATGCGGGACTTCTGAATGTCCGGATCTGTGGGGGCCGGGGTGGGCAACTGCCCTGGTCTACCCGACACCGCAGGACGTCGGCCCCTGCTGGCCATGGCGAGCGCGGGCGGAGTCATGGCCCTGTCGCGGAGGGATGGAATGAGCGACACGCCAGAGTGGAAGGGACGTCGTCTGGGCTCGTATGTGTTGGGTGAGCGGTTCCCGGACATCCCGGAGGACCAAGGGCGCCTCTACGCGGCGCTCCATGTCGACACGGGGAACCCTCGCTGGTCGTGATGCCGGGCTCCGGCGACGACTAGAACTCGTCCACCCCCTGGTGTGCGGAGGCCACGAGGTTCACTGACCCGGACGCCCTCGTCCTTCACTCCAAGCGCACGGCCGGGGTGAGGCCGCCGACCGTTCACGACACCAGGCAACGCGCTGGGGACTCACGGCAGTGACCCTCGCGGTGGGATTCGTCCCCCTGCTCTGGCCGCGCGCGTCCACGCCTCCGGAGACACGCGACCGGGCCAGCGACACTCCTATCTTCTATGAATGGACAGGAGCTCTCTTCGCCAGTCATCGCCTACCCGATGCCAGAGAAGCCCTTCAAGGAGCAGCGCAAGCCGCCTTGCATGCCGGGTACGGAAGTGGGGATTCGGGGCGGTTGCTGGATGCCCCACCGCAGTGATGCGCCCTGCCCTCCGGGAACGGCCGAGTACCAGGGCAGGTGCTACGTGGCCGTCAAGAAGCCGGCCCCACAGCCTCGAGCCATCCAGCCCTGAAAGCACCTGACATAACTTGTAACTTGCGGGGTCGGCCCGGCGTGCCCGCAGACTGCGCGAGCACAACGGCTCGGGTCATACCAGATCGTGTCGCGCGAATATCTTTGACACCCTATCTCCCCTATCTCGCGGCCTCTGAGGGCGTGGTCAAGCGGTTTATTTCTTCTTTGTAATCCAAGGCTCTGCTGTCACCTTCGCGGCGAACTCGTCATATATTTTTTTGTTTGACGAGCGGGTCGAGTTCACAAAACTGCGGAATTGCGTGATCGGCTGGTTGATGTCTGCGGTGGTTGTCAGGGACCCTTCCAGTGGTGGTCGCAGCACTGATTGGAAAGGGATGCAGCAATCTAGTACGGGGCGCCATGCTTGCTCTGCCTCGGAAAGCTTAGGCGACTTCCGGAACCGCAAAGTGAATTTGCTTGGAACAGTGTGCCCTAGGATTGTTTCCATACATGCGCCTACTGCGGCCATGAACATATGGATAGAACCGCGAAGGCGGAAAAAGTTCAGGTTTTCTCTATCGGTCTCAGTAAGCTCTTCTTCCTTTTTTTGGAAGATATCCATCTTTATTTTGCTGATAACTTGATGCAGTGCACAAACAAAGAGTATGTGTTCAGCGTGCGTGTGGTCGCTGAACACAGAAGAATAGTACTTGTCGGACTCCCAGATGTCGCTTTTGCGGCTGTACGCTACTGAGGGGTTTCCATGAAACGCTGTTAGTGACTGTGCGGCAGTATCTGATGGGATGTGGTTGCCGCTTCCTGGTCGTTGAATCGCGTCTTGAGCTCCTCCGCGACGTCCTCCAAGGTAGCTAATCTTGCTGGGCCGTTGAGCAAACTCTTGACGGAGACGTTCCTGAATAGCGTCAGTGCTTCTGAAGTCAGCCGGGGCCACTTTGTTTTGGCTGTTGTTGTAACGAACGATCTCTTGGACAAGATCGGGAGATGTGCACTTGATGAATCGTGCTGGCACCATGGCATTTTGAACAGGCGGGTTATCTAGCGAACCAATTGCACCTGTGGTTTGCGCTCCATTCACGATGGATATGCCCTTGATTGTGAGTATCTTGTTTTTTGATTCTGGTTCGATGAAGTCGTTGACGAGCGCTGTTATTCCGTTGTTGAATGCCCAGAACTCTGAAGGCTTTTGTTCCGCAGATTCTTTTATTCCATGGTTGATGTTCGAGTCGCTTTTTCTGCTGCCAAGGTAGTCACGAACATTGGCGGAGAAGAGATCGGTTTGATGCTTTTTGTAGAGTTCGTAGAGCCACTTGGCGGGCACCGCCGTTGAAAAAGCTGCCCACTTCCCTTCCGTAATTGCGTAACCTCCCGGAACTTGGACTGTGAATTCATCGCTCACCAAAACGGCTGTTTCGATGGAACGATACCAAGTGCCTAGGGTGTTTAGCCCAACCTCAAGAGGTTGTACTTCGTCGCAGCCAGAGTCTTTGTATGCGGAGTTTAGTGCTACCTTTACTCCACTTGCAACGCTGGCTAGCTCATTGTCTACATTGACTGATTCAGCGCAGTTGTGGACATACCATATTTCAAGGACATCAATTTCCTTGTTCTTCAGGGCTTCCCTTAGATCCGTGGCGGCAGGACGGATCTTTGCGGGTAGAGACTTTATGCTTGTTGTGAGGAGCCATGTCAGTGCCGTGTTTAGGTCGGACGCCTTGTTGGCTGGAGCCTCCTTTTTGGGTTGCTTGGAGAAATAACCTTGGGCAATTACAGCTAGCCTGGAGCCCCGATCTACATATACCAAGTCACATTTCTTGTCGTTCGAACCGTCGGTCAGTGCGTCTGTTGCAACTGCGTGAATGTCGTCAATGTGGTGTTTGAGTTGAAGGGCGAAAAGTATGAGTGCATTACTGCCATACTTGGCTAGATCTTTTCGATGCTCGAATGCTTTTAAGACGGCGGAGGCGCTCATCGTGAAACTCCTTTGGACTCAGGGGCGCGTGAGTCCACTTGGCGTAGTGTATAGGAGGGATTGAGGCACTGGGAAGGGCAGCGGGTGTGCCGAGGAAGTGAGGAGGGACATTTGCGGGTGCCGCCTGGGGCTGGGCGCCAAGGCGGTGGACAGGGACCCTCCCGCAGCACCCAACCGCCGTCCAGTAGTGCCCCTCCAGCGTGTAGCGAGGCGGAACTCGGGGGAGCGGCGTGAGACGGGGCGGATGACGAACCCGAGCGAAATCAAGGCGATAGTGGGCAACAGCGCTTCCTTCCTGGGGTTTTCTATCGCCCTGCCCACGGGTTCGAATCCCGTCGGGGAGCCAAAGGCCGTGCCCGCTCCTGCCATGGCCCAGGACGCAGGATTCCAGAGTCTTCCAACGATGCTTGGCGACATATGGGCGATCCGAATCGGAGCGCCCGCTCCATCCAGGTGCGCCGGAATGGAGCGCCCGCCCTCCAAACAGGCCTGGGATTCCCAGCAACTCCGGCTATTTGGCGTTGGCAAGGACCTTGCTCTGACCAGGGAACGTCCAGGGCGGCCCCGCACGGGAGCGCCCACGTTTTCGCGAGGAGGAGCCGTCATGGAAGTGCGTTTCTACGGAGTCCGGGG
Organism: Cystobacter fuscus DSM 2262; assembly: GCF_000335475.2. Classification (NCBI taxonomy): domain Bacteria; kingdom Pseudomonadati; phylum Myxococcota; class Myxococcia; order Myxococcales; family Archangiaceae; genus Cystobacter; species Cystobacter fuscus. The sequence continues at coordinate 36,482 of NZ_ANAH02000026.1, forward strand.
AAGCATCGCGGTGTCGGGAGCGCACGCGGCGGGCATCGGCGGCAACACGTCCTGCCTGGAGGTGACGAGCCAGGGGCACCGGCTCATCCTCGACGCCGGCACGGGCATCCGCGCCCTCGGCGAGGTGATGATGCGCGAGGGGGCGCCGCGCAAGGCCACGCTCTTCTTCTCGCACCTGCACTGGGACCACGTGCAGGGCTTCCCCTTCTTCGCCCCGGGCTACCTGCCCACCACGGAGCTGGAGTTGTATGGCCCGGGGCCGGACGGGGACTCGGCGCTGGCCTCGGTGCTGGCGAAGCAGATGGAGCCGCCCAACTTCCCCGTGCCCCTGTCCACCATGCGCGCGCGCATGGCGTTCCGCTCGGCGCGGCATGGCCGCACGGTGGAGGTGGGCCCCTTCCGCGTGACGCCCTTCGACTCCCCCCACCCCCAGGGGTGCCTGGCCTACCGCGTCGAGGCGGATGGCCACTCCTTCGTCTACGCCACCGACATGGAGATGTCGCTCGCCGCGCTGGACGCTCGCCACGCGCGGTGGATGGAGGGCGTGGACGCGCTGTGCATGGACGCACAGTACACCCCGGACGAGTACAACGGCTCGCGCGGGGCGCCTCGCAAGGGCTGGGGCCACTCCACCATGGTGGACGCGGCCCAGGTGGCCCAGGCCGTCCACGCCCGCCGCCTGTTCCTCTTCCACCATGACCCCGCCCACAACGACGAGCAGGTGGAGGGCATGGCCGAGGAGGCCCGCCAGTACTTCGCCGCCTGCGAGCCGGCCCGCGAGGGCAAGCGCATCCTGTTCGGGGCCGGGGCGCACGCATGAGCCAGGAGGGACACATGGATTCGCCCTGCGCTAGTCTGCCGTCCCTCTTCGAGCTGCCTCCCCTGCCCTTCATGGCCACTTCCCCGGACGTCAGTCAGGTGCTGCTCCCCCTCGGCGGGCTCGTCGGCCGCGAGGTCGATCTCGATGCCTTCCTCCACACGCTGGTGGATCGCATCGCGGTGACGATGCAGGCGGACCGGGGCACGCTGTGGCTGTTGGATCCGGCGCGCGACGAGCTCTTCTCGCGCGCGGCGCACCTGCCCGAGGTGTCTCAAATCCGGGTGAAGCGGGGCCAGGGCGTGGCGGGCTGGGTGGCCCAGCACGGCGAGCCCGTCAACATGCCGACCCCCGGTGGGGACAGCCGCTTCTTCGCGGACATTGACCGCATGACGGGCTACCGCACCACGACGAACCTCGCGGTGCCGCTGCGCGACGCGGGCGGCACGCTCTACGGCGTGTTGCAGGTGCTCAACCGCCGCGGGGGCGAGCGCTTCACGGAGGACGACGTGCAGCGGCTCCAGGCCATCGCCACCCAGGTGAGCCAGGCGCTGCAGCGCACCAGCCTGTACCAGGAGTTGCAACGGGCCAAGGAGCAGCCCCAGGCGCCGGTGGGCTACTTCTTCAACCGCATCATCGGCGAGTCCGAGCCGCTCAAGGTCATCTACCGGCTCATCCAGAAGGCGGCGCCCACGGACGCCACCGTGCTGCTGCGGGGCGAGAGCGGGTGTGGCAAGGAGCTGTTCGCCCGCGCGGTGCACGTGAACGGGCCGCGGCGGGACAAGCCCTTCGTGAAGGTGGACTGCGCGGCGCTGCCCGCCACGCTCATCGAAAACGAGCTGTTCGGCCACGAGAAGGGCGCCTTCACGGGGGCGGACCACCGGGTGCCGGGCAAGTTCGAGGCGGCCGAGGGCGGCACGGTGTTCATCGACGAGATCGGTGAGCTGCCCCTGCCGGTGCAGGGCAAGCTGTTGCGGGTGTTGCAGGATCGCGAGTTCGAGCGCGTGGGTGGCACGCAGACGTTGAAGATGGACGTGCGCATCGTCGCGGCGACGAATCGCGACCTGGCGCGGATGGTGGCCGAGGGGAAGTTCCGCGAGGACCTGTACTACCGCATCAAGGTGGTGGAGCTGGTGTTGCCGCCCCTGCGCGAGCGAGGCGGAGAGGACATCGAACGGCTGACGCGGCACTTCATCGCGTCGGCGGCGCGGCGCCACCGCCTGCCCCAGCCGAGGCTGAACGCCCAGGCGCTCGAGCGGCTCAAGCGCTACCGGTGGCCGGGCAACGTGCGCGAGTTGGAGAACTGCATCGAGAGCGCGGTGGTGCTCAGCGAGGGGGAGATCCTCGAGGAGCACCTGCCCCTGCCCAAGATGGTGGATGGAGCGTCGGCCCCACCCTCCACCGAGCCACGAATGGTGGACGGCGAACTCGGGGACGTGTTGCCTCTGGCCGAGGTGGAGAAGCGGCACATCCTGCGCGTGCTGGAGCTGGTGAAGGGCAACCGGACGGCGGCGGCCAAGGCGCTGCGGATCGGCCGCAACACGCTGGGTCGCAAGCTCAAGGAGTACGGGCTGTCCGACGAGGGCTAATCCACATCCAAGTGCCAGGTCCCCTCCTCCCAGTATTTCAGTACCCGCGATGCGAGGAAGGGCACCATGCCTTTGCCCTTGGCTGCTTCCTCCAGGATGGGTTTTGCTTGCTCCGGTCTATCACTGAGCAAGCAGGTCGCTGCGTTGACGCGAACATCCATGCGAGGATGCGTCAACAGCGTGGCGAGCGCATCTCGGCCCGCCTCTCCGTGGTCGCGCAACTTCTTGAAGGCGGCAATGTAGCGTTTGGCATACACGTTTCCGCCCTTGCGATCGCCACGATGAATCGCATCTGTCTGGGCGGCCACGTTCAACGCGAACTCTTCCGCGATGCCCTCCAAGTCCATCACCATACCCCATTCTTGATGTTCTCGATGGCGAGCAAGGCGAACTCCCGTTGAGCCTCGTAGAATTTGATTCTGGGCATGGGCTTCTCCTCGAGGGCACACAGGTGTCGTGGCGCGGTCGGCGCGTCACGTCACTGTCTGGGATCGCTTCAGCGCAAGGGCGCTACACGGCGCACTGCCCGAGCGGAACGCTCTCGTCCGCGAGGCGTTGGGCATCCACGAGCGTCCGGCTCGAGACCATCTTCCGGGCCGCCATGAAGTCCGGGGGCCGGCCAATGACATCCGCGGCGAGGATGCGGCCCTCCTTGAGGTAGAAGGCCGAGAAGGTCCGGTTCTCGATCGAGCCGCGCGTGACGCACCGCTCGTAGCCCGTGGACAGCCCCACCATCTGCAGCTTCAGGTCGTACTGCTCCGACCAGAACCAGGGCGTGGCGGAGGACGGCTCCTGTTTGCCCATGAGCGTGGCGGCGGCGACGCGCGCGTGCTCGAGCGCGTTGGGCACGGACTCGAGGCGCACCCGGGTGCCCGTGTAGGAGCTGGGTTGGTTCGCGCAGTCGCCGATGGCGAGGATGGAGGGATCGCTCGTGCGGGCCAGCTCGTCCACGACGATGCCGTTGTCCACGGCGAGCCCCGCCTGGGCGGCCAGCTCCGTGTTGGGGATGAGGCCGATTCCCACCAGGACGAGGTCCGTCTCGAGCGCTTCCTCGCCTCCCCCGTGGGTGATCTTCACCCGGCGCACCCGGCGCTGGGACTCATCGAGCTCGAAGCCCTGCACCCCCGCGAGCTGCCGGAAGTCGACGCCGTGTCCGCGATGGATGGCCTCGATGAAGGAGGAGACCTCCGGGCCGGTGACGCGGGCGAGGATGCGCGGGGCGGCTTCCACCACCGTCACGCGCAGCCCGAGCTGGGTGGCGGCCGCCGCGACCTCGAGGCCCACGTAGCCGCCGCCGATGATCACCAGGTGGCGTCCGGACACGAACTGGCCATGCATCGCCTCCACGTCGGCGATGGAGCGCAGGGAGAACACGTTCTCGAGCCGGGAGGTGTCCATGCCCGGAAACGACAGCAGGCGCGCCCGGCCGCCCGTGGCGAGCACGAGCTTGTCGTAGCGCAGCCGACTGCCCTCCGAGAGGAGGACCTCGTGCGCGTCGCGCTCGATGCGCTCCACGCGCGTGCCGAGCTTGAGCTCGATGGAGAAGCGCTCGTAGGTCGCCTGGGGTTTGAGGTGGAGATCGTCGCGGCCCATCTTCCCGAGCAGGAAGCCCTTGGACAGGGGGGGCCGTTGGTAGGGCAGGTGCGCTTCGTCCCCCACGAGCACGATCCGCCCCTCGCTGCCCTGCTGCCGCAGGCGCGTCGCCAGCTCGCCTCCGGCCTGTCCAGCTCCCACGATGACCACCGTCTCGCCGCTCTTCATCGGTTGCACTCCTCGCGGCCCGGGCCGCTGCGTTGGCGACCCGGATGATGTCGCATCGCGAGGCGTGGAGCACAACCGACAATGTCCGACGGGGCGCCGCTCAGCCCGCGAGCACCCAGGCGGCGGCCACGGTGAGCCCCCCCGCCGCCGCGAACAGCTTCCAGGCCCGGCGCGCCAGGTGCGTCCCGGTGCCCTCGGCCGCTTCGCCGAGGATCACCATCGCGGGCCCGCCCTGCCGACCGCGCAGCTCATACCCGCCCGCCACCGGACCGGGCCGCAGCTCCCCCACCACCAGACACTCCTCGCCGAGCTTGCCCACCCGCTCGTACGACAGCGCCTCCTCGGGGGGCGCTCCTTCCACGGGCGCGTCCAGTCCCGGCGCCACCTCGGCGGGCCGTCCCACCAGGCAGGGCCGCACGCGCAGCGGCGCCAGCACGAGGCTCGGCGAGAAGCTCAACGCCGCCTCCGCCTTCTCCCCGCGCATGCACACCACCGGCGCCGACGCCCGCTCCACCGACAAGAGCGAGCCCTTGCCGCCACCGGGCGTCACGCCACGCAGCTCCGCCTCATAGAAGGCGCACACCACGCCGCTCGGCGACGTCACCTGATCGCTCGCCGCGAGCCGGCCCCGGTACACCCCCCAGCCCGGCGTCTCGCCCCGGCGCAGGGCCTCCACGCCCTCGTCGAGGCTCCGGGGCGCCTCGGCCCGCAGCGCGTCCGCGCGCACGCGAATCCGCGAGCCCACCACCGCCAGCCCCGCCGCGACCATGAGCAGTCCGACGCCCAGTGCCTGGCGGAAGACGGTGGGAGAAACCCACATGAGCGGGCCCGCGCCGTAGCGCAGCGACAGGAGCGCGAAGCACCCCGCCAGCAACCCCAACCACGCGAGCGGCGCGCGAGGCAGCGAGGCCCTCACGTCGCCGCGACTCCAGGAAACCGCCGCCACCATCAGCGCGCCCAGTCCCGCCGCGCAAAACGGGGCCAATGCCCACCGCAAGTCCATGGCTCCCCTGCCCCCAATCCACCCCGGCCCACCGTCCCGCACGGGCCTCGACCCCGCCAAAGGTGCGGACGCGGCGCGCCGCCGACAAGGGTGCTCGGGTGGCCGCTCCCCCTTGTCAGGAGGCCACCGTTCGCCACGGGCGCGTTACTCCGGCGGGGTTTCCGCCAGCGAACGATCCGACTCCTTCTGGGCCTGGAGTCCACGAACCACCAGATCGTCGAAAGAGCACACCAGGTTACGGCACCCCAGGGCCACCTTCGCCGAGCGCCCCTGGAGCCCCTCCAGGTACTTGTGCGCGAAGGGCTCACTCTCACCGTTGAGGTAGGCGGCCACCTCCACGCCCTCCTTCTTGCGCTTGAGCTGGAGCTTCACGCGGAAGGTGCCCTGGGGAACGGGGGTTTCGTCCTGCACCAGGTCCACCACTTCCTGCGCGCTGTTGCCCACCACGTCGCGGCCCTCGGGCGTGGTGTAGCGCCAGCTCAGGCGCATGCCCGTGCCGGGGATGGCGTAGACGGACACCTGCAGGCCGGTGACGCGAAAGGACAGCTCGGCGTAGTGCTGGGCGTCCGCCTCCTCGGGGTAGCCGCGGCCGAGCGCGCTCGCGCTCATGAGCACCTCGGCGGAGAAGTCGTCGCTGGAGAAGTAGCGGCGGGCCAGGTAGGCGCGGGGGATGAGCTGCCCGCCCCCGGCGTCGTTGCCCCCCTGGATGGCGTGCAGCTGCCCATCCTCCAGCGTCCACGTGCCCGCGTGGGCGTTCACGTTCTCCTCGCCCCCGACGAAGTCCACGCCCAGGCGCACCCGCCCGTCGGCCAGCTCCTCCAGCACCGAGCTGACGAAGAGATCGCCATTGGTGTTGGCGGGCCAGGGCTTGGGGCTGGGCACCACGCGCACGAGCCGCCCGAGCACCACCCGCTTGTCCTCGCCCCACGGCAGGCCCACGGGCGTGTCCGACAGCCCCCTCACGCCGTAGGCGAGCACGGCCAGCCCGCCCATCACCGAGAGCGCCGCGCGCACCCGCCGCCAACCCGAGCGCAGCCGGCTGCGCTCCGGGCTGAGGGGCTCGAGCGCGGGCCCCGTGGACGAGACGTTGCTGACGAGCGCCTCGAGCATCCGGCAGACCTCGGAGGCCCGCGCGGGGCGCGCCTCGGGCTCGGTCTCCAGCAGCCGCTCCACCACCGCATCCACGCGCTTGTCCAGTCCGGGCACGCGCTCGGAGGGCAGGCGGAAGCGCCCCACCGGTACCTCGCCGGTGAGCATCTCGTAGAGCATCACGCCCAGCGAGAACAGGTCCGCGCGCCCATCCACGTTCTTGGCGTCGCGCCGCTGCTCGGGCGCCATGTAGTTGAGCGTGCCCATGGCCACGGACGTGGCCGTCAGCCGCTCCGTCGAGTCCGGCCGGCGGATGCCCGCGAGCCCGAAGTCCGCCACCTTCACGTGCCCGCGCCCATCCACCAGGATGTTCTCCGGCTTCAGGTCGCGGTGGATGATGTCCTTTTCCTGGGCGCACTCCAGGGCGCGCGCCACCTGGAGCGCCACGCGCAGCGCCTCGGGCGGGGACAGCTCGCCCATCACGTCGCGCAGCGAGCGCCCCTCCACGTACTCCATGACGAAGTAGTAGTGCTCGCCCGCCACGCCCCGGTCGATGATCTGCACGATGTGGGGATGGCTGAGGGTGGCGAGCGCGGTGGCTTCCTTGTCGAAGCGCTGGACGAACTCGGGATCCTTGGCGAGCCGCGGCGGCAGCACCTTCACCGCCACGCGGCGGCCCAGCGACATCTGCCGCGCGAGCCACACCTCGCCCATGCCGCCGCGGCCCAGCACGCGCAACAGCTCGTAGCCGGGAACCGCCAGCGTGCCGCCCACGAAGGTGCTCTCCAGGGTGCCCTCCTCGGCCCCGGTCGGAGGAGCCGCCGCGCGCGAGGCCCGCACGAGGAAGCGGGTGCCGCAGGCACACGACACCTCCGCTCCCGCCTGGAGGGAGCCCACCTCGTGCGTCCGCGCGCAGTTCGGACAGTCCTGGGTCGTCATCAGTCGTGGTGGGTGTTGGTGATCTCCAGGCCGAGCACCCGGTAGGGCTGCACGCCCTTCTCCTTGCCCTTGACCTGGGTGACGGGCAGCGGCTCCACGTCGAAGCCGGAGCCGGCCTTCTTCACCGTGCTGTCGTTGGCCACGACGTCGCCCCCGCGCGCGAGCCCACACAGGCGCGAGGCGGTGTTCACCGTGTCGCCGATGGCGGTGAACTCATGGCGCTCGTTGCTGCCCATGTAGCCCACGACGGCCTGACCGGTGTTCACGCCGATGCCCACCTCGATGGGCCGCTTGCCCGCGGCGACACGCGAGCCGTTGAGCACGTCCACCGCGTCCTGCATCTCCAGCGCCGCGCGCAGCGCCCGCGCCGCGTCGTCCGGATGGCTGGAGGGCGGGCCCCAGACGGCCATGACGCAGTCGCCGATGAACTTGTCCAGGTTGCCCTCGTGGCGGAACACCACGCCGGCCATGAGGGTGAAGAACTCGTTGAGCATGCTCACCACCTCCTGCGGAGACTCGTTCTCCGACAGGGTGGTGAAGCCGCGGATGTCCGCGAACAGGCAGGTGACTTCCGCCAGCCGGCTCTGACGCAGGTCCTCCGTCTCGCCGCGGATCACCGCCTCGGCCACCGCGCGCGACAGGAAGCGGCTGAGCTCGGCGCGGGTGATGGCCTCGTTCTGGATCTGCGCCGCCAGGGCCGCGTTCTCCAGGGCGATGCCCGCCTGGGCGGAGATGCCCGAGAGGATGGTCAGATCCTTCTCCGAGAAGGCGTTGGTCTGCTGGCGCGAGTCGAGGAAGAGCACCGCCTCCAGCTTGCCCTTGGACAAGAGCGGCACCGCCATGGCCGAGCGGATGCCCTGCGCCACGATGCTCTCCGAGGAGGAGAAGCGCTCGTCGATGATGGCGTCCGCGGTGAGCACCGCCTTGTGCGTCTCGGCCACCTTCTGCAGCACCGTGTCGGACACCATGACGTTGTCCGGCCGGCCGTGGCGGTGCTTGACGGCCACCGGCACGGTGAACTGCCCGTCCGGGCCCGCCTTGAGGACGACGCCGTGGTCCGCGGCGAGCAGCTGGAAGGACACCGAGAGGATCTGCTCGAAGAGGTCCGCCTGCTTGCCCTGCTGGCTCACCTGGCGGTGGAACTCGTAGGCGGTGCGCAGCTTCTCGTACTCGCGCTTGAGCGTGGCGAGCTCCTGGATCTGCTCGGCGGGCCGGAAGTTCTGCGGCGGCCCCTGCTGATCCATCTGCGCGAGGAAGGCGGGCACCGAGTGCGACTGCGCCACCACCGTCACCCGGGGCGAGCGCGACGTCGTGCCACCCGGGCCCGAGGACAGGGGCGCTGCCACGCCCGGGGACTCGCCGGAGTAGAAGGTGAGCTTGGTGGCGCCCACGCTGATCTCGTCCCCGTCGCGCAGCTTCAGCTCCGAGACGCGCTTGCCGTTGACGAAGGTGCCGTTGGAGGAGCCCAGGTCGCGCAGGACGTACTCGCGGCCCACGCGCTCGATGGTGGCGTGCTCCTTGGAGACCTCGCGGTCCACCAGCCTCAGCGTGTTGGAGGGGTGCCGGCCCAGCGTCGTGAGCTGGCCGAGCGAGAACTCCCCGGTCGTCCCGTCCGGAAACCGCCCCTTGAGATGCGGCCCCCGCGGACCCGCGGTCTTCGAGGATGGAGGGGAACCTTGACTCACGCGCGCCACCTCGACGCTCCGGATTCCGACGTCACCCCCCGGACACTACCAGACCTCCCGGAGCACCGGAACGACTACGAACGCCTGCCCGGAGGGTCAGCTCAGAGGAAACTTTCCGGACTTCCCGGGCTCTGGGGGGCGGAGGGGGCCCGGGAGCCCAGGGGGAAGGGGTTCTTGATGGCCAGGCCCACCGCGGGATAGACGATGGCGCCCCCGAGGTCGCGCTCCCGGCCGAAGAGGACGGGGCGGCAGGAGCTGTAGCCGGCGGTGAGCTCGGCGAAGAGGTGCACGTAGCGGAAGCCCAGGGCGAAGCCCACGCTGGCGCCCACGAAGTGGCTGGCCACCTGGGCGGGCAGCCGCACGTCGAAGCCCGACACGTCCTGGCCCGAGTTCGAGTAGTCCACCAGCCGCGAGTCCAGCGAGGTGCTGCTGTAGATGTACTTGGGCGCGCCGTACAGCTTGAAGATGTCCCCCAGATCCAGGCTCAGGTAGATGGGCACCTCGAGATCCCACCGGGAGAACTCGTCGATCTGGACGATCTCCAGGGCATCCAGCACGGGGCTCTTGAAGAGGTGGCGGGAGAGGCCCACGCCGAGCGCCAGGTCATAGGACTTGCGCCGGTAGTCCGGCAGCGAGTCGTCCTCGGGATCGCCCCCGTGCGCCAGCCGCAGCTTGCCGTCGAAGCGCAGGGAGGTGGAGCTCAGGCGCAGGCCCACGTCCAGGCTGTTGGAGTCGAGCAGGCCGGCGCGCACCATCAGCTCGTTGGAGACGCCCGGAGGGGCCACCGCGAGCGCCAGGCCCACGCCCAGCAGCCGCTGGGCCTCCGACTCCGGCAGTTGGTAGGGCTCGCCGGACTGGACGGCCTGCTTGATGGCCTTTCCCTGGGCGATGCCCTGTTCGATGAGGGAGCCGAGCTGGCCCACCGGTGCGAAGGCGCCCGTGGCGCCGGATACCTGGAACTGGCCCCGGGCGAGGGGTTTGGCCGTCTGCATCGTGGAGAGCGTGGATGCGCAACCGGTGGCCGTCAGCAGGGCGAGCAGGAGGAGTGGAAGTCTCATGAGGGAGCGCACAGATTACGCCGCCGCCCGTCCGATTGTCAGGCCCGCCCCCCTTCACTCCTTCCACACAGGGCACTCCGGCTGTTAAGGGATGCCGGTGCGAATCAAGCAGAAACCCGAGGATTTCTCCGTCAAGGAGTCCTACCGCTTCGACGAAGTGGCCAGCGGTCGCTACCGCGTCTACCTCATGGACAAGCAGAAGCTGTCCACCTTCGACGCGGCCAACCGCCTGCGCGAGGCCTTCGGCCTCAAGCCCGGCTCCATCTCCTATTGCGGCCTGAAGGACAAGCAGGGCCGCACCGAGCAGCTCATCGCCGTGGACGGCGCCGACGTGGACATGCAGGAGCCCGACCTGCGCCTGAAGTACCTGGGGCGCTCGGACAAGGCCCTGTCCGCGGCCAACATCACCTCCAACCGCTTCGCCGTCACCGTGCGCATGTTGACGCAGGAGTCCGTTGGACCGCTCAACGTGGCCGCCGCGGAGATCAACCGCCTGGGCGTGGTGAACTACTTCGACAGCCAGCGCTTCGGCTCGCTCAAGCACGGCCAGGGCTTCATCGCCAAGGATCTCCTGCGCGGTGACTTCGAGGCCGCGCTGCACAACTACATGGCGCGCCCCTCGGAGCTGGATCGCTCGGAGGACGCCAAGGTGAAGGCCTTCTGGCGCGACAACTGGGGCAAGTGGGACGCGCGCGTGCCCTTCGAGGGCAGCCGCAAGTACCACCGCATCCTCAAGTCCCTGCGCGAGCACCCCGGCGACTGGGTGCGCGCCTTCCTGCAGATCGAGGCGGACTACCGCGCGATGCTGCTCTTCACCTACCAGAGCTACCTCTGGAACGAGGGCGTGCGGCGCTACCTCCAGGTGCTGCTGCCGCGCGAGAGCCTCTTCCCGATGAAGTACCAGGCGGGCACCCTGCTCTTCCACCGCGACGCGGACCCCGAGACGCTCAACACCCTGCGCTCCTCCACCTTCCCGCTCGTCGCCCCGGACACCCGCCTCGAGGATCCGAAGGTGAAGCAGGCCATGGACTGGGTGATGGGCCGCGAGAAGATCGCCTCCTTCGAGGATCTGCGCGTGCGCGAGGCCCCGCGGATGCTCTACTTCAAGCACGAGGAGCGCCCCACCGTCGTCGTGCCCCACAAGCTCGTCATCGGCCGGGTGCAGAACGACGACCTCAACCGGGGCTACCTCAAGGTCAACATCGCCTTCACCCTGCCCCCCGGCGCCTACGCCACGCTCGTCATCAAGCGGCTCTTCCACTTCGAGTACGAGGAGGAGAGCGCCCAGAAGATCCGCGAGGGCTGGTACACGCCGCCTCCGGAAGGAGAAGAGGACGGCCCGGCTCCCCGTGGACCGCGCCGGTCCTCCGCTGGCGGTGAGACCCGCGCCCCCCGTGCCGCGTCCCGGGGCGCCGCGCCCACCCGCCGGGATGCCGCCGAGGACACCCGCGCCCCCCGCGCCCCGTCCCGGGTCTCCACGCTCGCCGCCACGCCCACGGCTCCGGCCGCCCGGCGCTCGCCCGCTTCCGAGCCCACCGGCAACCGGCGCGCCCAGCCCCGGGAAGCCGCCGCGCCGCCGCCGCCCGCTCCCACGCCCCCCGCCGGTTTTCGCGAGCGCCAGCGGATGAAGAAGACCGCCAAGGAGCAGGCGCGCCAGGAGCAGGCCGCCAAGCGCCCGGAATCCCGAAAGAAAAAATGATCCGGATCGCCGCCCTCCCCGGCGGCGCAATCGGGGACGGGCGGGGGCGTAGACCCATGCGTGAACGCACTCGCCTACCCCTCAGCAGTCGTCGCGGACCTCGCCCGGGCCATTGGGATGCAGATGGCGGATGAGGCCGTCGCCCCTTCCTGGAAGGCCGAGGTCCTCGCCGCCCGGCGCGGCGACCCCTCGGCTTTCGAGGCGCTCGTGCGCGGGATGCAGCGCCCCGTGTACGGCCTGGCGCTGCGCCTGCTCGGCAACGAGGCCGAGGCCTCCGAGGTGTCGCAAGAGGCCTTCCTGCGCGCCTATCAGCACCTGCACAAGTACGACGAGTCCCGCCCTTTTGATCTCTGGGTGATGGCCATCGCGCGCAACCTCTGCATGGACCTGCTGCGCCGGCGCGGCAAGGTGCGCACCGAGGAGCTCGAGCCGATGAAGGAAGTGCTCGCGAGCGGCGAGGCGTCGCTCGAGGAGGGGGCGATCGCCCGCCAGGAGCGCCAGTCCCTGGAGGCGGCCCTGGCCACCCTGTCCGCCGAGGACCGGGAGGTGCTCGCCCTCTACTATGTGCAGAAGCGCACGACGAAGGAGATCGCCCAGGTGTTGGGCTGCGCGCCGGGCACGATCATGGCGCGCCTGTTCCGGGCGCGCGAGAAGCTGCGCAAGAAGATGACCCCCGCCCAGGAGGAGCAGACATGACCGCCACGATCCCGGAGTGCCCGGAGCTCGAGGTGCTCTTCACCGAGCTGGAGGCGGGCGCGGGCCCCGCGCTGGCGCATGCGCGCGAGTGCGAGGTGTGCGCCGCGATCCTCGAGGAGCACCGGCAGTTGGAGAAGGACCTGTCCCGGCTGGCGGATCCGGCGCCGCCGCCGGACTTCGTGCACCGGGTGATGGCGCGGGTGGCCGCCGAGCCCCCGCCCCTGCACCGCGAGCTGTGGACGGGCCTGTCCATCCTCGCCGCCTCGCTCCTGGTGGGGCTCGGGGTGCTGGTCTCCAACGACGCGGCCCTGAGCGGGGCGGGCACGGGCCTGGCCCGCTTCCTCGTGGATGGCAGGGCCTTTCTCGAGGGCCTGCGCAGCGGGGTGAATGCCCTGTGGAACACGGCGGCGGCCCCCGTCGCCGGCCTGTTCGCCCTGCTCCTGCTCTCTTCCCTGTTCGGCATCAAGCGGCTGGCCGGCAACGGTCCCCAACCTTCCGAAGCGTGAGTGTCGCCATGAAGCTCTCCCCGCCCCTGCTCCTGTCCGCCGCCCTGCTCGCCGCGCCCTTGTCGCTCGCGCAGTCTCCCGCCGACGCCCCCTCCTCCTCCACCCTCCAGCTCCAGTTCCGCGGCACCCTGCGCGACGCGATCCAGAAGATCGCCGAGGAGGGCGGCCTCAACGTGGTCATCACCGGCGAGCTGGACACCCCGGCCGACATCCGCCTGAAGAACGTCAGCGCCGAGCAGGCCCTGCGCACGGTGGCGCGCGCCCACTCGCTGAAGCTCGAGCGCGATGGCGCCATCTACACCCTGCGCCCGATGACGGAAGACGAGAGGGAAGAGGCTGGCATGGCGGAGATCCCCTCGGCGCCCCCCGCGCCGACTCCCGCCGTGGCACCGCCTCCGCCCGTGCCCCCGGTGGCCGTGGACTCGTCCGACTTCGACCTGGACGAGGACGAGATCAAGGAGCACGTGCGCAGCCAGATGAAGAAGGTGCGCCGCTCCAGCCGGGGCTCGCAGGACGTGGTCGCCCGGGGCCGCTCCCTGGACGTGACGGAGGACGAGACGGTGGACAGCGCCGTCGTCTACGGGGGCGATCTGCGCGTGAAGGGACACGTGAACGAGGACGCCGTCGTCTTCGGCGGCAACCTGGAGATCTCCGGCCACGTGGAGGGAGACGCGCACGCCTTCGGGGGCAACGTGGTGCTCGGCCCGGACGCGAAGGTGGAGGGGGACGTGTCCGCCTTCGGCGGCAGCGTGATCAAGCAGGAAGGGGCGAAGGTGGAGGGCCGGACCGAGTCCTTCGGGGGCGCCAACATCGGCCGCATGGTGGCGGGCGAAATCAAGGACAGCATCAAGGAAGCCAAGCAGGAGCGCGACGAGGAGCGTGACTCGGGCGGCCGGTTCGCGTCCTTCCTGCTCACCTTCGCCCTCCTCTTCGGCATGGGCTTCCTCGGACAGCTCTTCTTCCCGGCGCGGATGAAGGCCCTGGGCGCGGAGATCCGCGCCGAGCCGGCGCGCAGCGGCGCGGTGGGCCTGCTGGGCGCGCTGGCGCTCGTCCCCGCCCTGGTGATGCTGAGCATCACCGTCATCGGCATTCCGCTCGCCCTGGCGCTCATCGTCGTGGTGCCGGTGTTGACGGGCTGGGGCTTCACCGCGGTGGCGAGCGAGCTGGGCTCTCGCCTGCCCCTGCTGCGCGGCCGCAAGACCCAAGCCATGGTGCTCGCCCTGGGGCTGTTCATCCTCCTCCTGGTGGGCCGCATCCCGGTGCTCGGCTCGATGGTGATGTTGGCCGCGACGCTGGTGGGCCTGGGCGCCGTCATCCGCACCCGCTTCGGCCACCGCCCACAGGGCTTCCCCGAGCCCATCTTCGGCGGCCAGCGCACCTCCTGAGCGGCGCGTCCTGACAAGACATGGGCAGTCCCCATGGGGGCGGTGACGAGCGGAAGCCACGCTCGCGCCGCCCCCGCTTCATTGCGGCAGGCGCATGACACGTCGCTTCACGGCCTGACGCGCCGCGCCAGCTCTCCGGCGGAGAAGTCGCCGTTGTCCGCGCCATCTCACCCGCTGGCTGTTTTGTCTCGTGGGAGGGGGGGACTCCCAGGCGGGCTTTGACCGCCCGGGGCCTCTGGGACATTGTCCCGCGCACCCTATGCGCCGCCTCCCAGATGCCGCCTCGCGCGGCAAGTCCATCACCATGGACCTCGAGGGCGAAACGGTGCCCGCCATCGAGGGCGAGCCCGTTGCCTGCTCGCTCATCGCCGCCGGTGAATCCGTCCTCGCCCGCTCCATCAAATACCACCGCGCCCGTGGACCGTACTGCTTCTCCGGTGCGTGCTCGCACTGCCTCATGCGCGTGGACGGACTGCCCAACGTCTACACCTGCCGCGTGCCCGCCCGCGAAGGCATGAAGCTGGAGCGGCAGAACGCCTACCCCTCGGCGAAGGTGGACGTGTTCGAGGCCATCGACTGGTTCTTCCCCAAGGGATTGGACCACCACGAGATGTTCGCCGGCGTGCCCGTGGCCGAGCAGGTCATGGCCAAGGTGGCGCGCCAGCTCGCGGGCCTCGGCCTGCTGCCCACCGCTCCCGCTCCCGAGCGCCTGCCCGTGGAGACGCTGCGCACCCGCGTGGCCGTGGTGGGCGCGGGCGCGGCGGGGCTCGCGGCGGCCCAGGTGCTCGCCGCCCAGGGTGTGCCCTTCCTGCTGCTCGAGCGCGACAGCGTGCTCGGGGGCCGGCTCCTGTCCGGCGTGCCCGAGGCGGACGCGCCTCCTGCTCCGTCCGAGGGACTCCTGGCCCCGGAGCGCGTGCGCACGCGCGTCACGGTCATCGGCCTGTTCGACGACGAGGAGGGCCGCTTCCTCGCGGCGGTGAGCGAGGGCACCGGGGAGCCGCGGCTGGTGCGCGTGTACGCCGAGCGCTTCCTGCTCGCGCCCGGTGGGCACCCGCCGATGCTGCCCTTCGAGAACAACGATCTGCCGGGCGTGTACGCCAGTCACGCGGCGAGCCTGCTGGTGCGCCGCTATGGCGTGGCGCCCGAGACGGCGGCGCTGGTGGGCTCGGGCCCCGAGCTGTACGCGCTCGCGCGGCTGATGACGGAGCGCGGGACGAAGGTGGTGGCGGTGGTGGACCTGAAGGGCCCTGTGCCCACGGACGCGCCCGCCGGAGCCGTGCAAGGCAGCGAGCCCAAGGCGCACGGCCACAACGCGGTGAGTGGCTTCAGCTACCAGGACGCGTCGGGCCGCCGGGTGAAGGTGGCGTGTGAAGCGGTGCTGGTGGCGGTGGCGCCCAGCCCGAGCTTCGAGCTGGCGCGGCAGGGCGGCGCGAAGGTGGAGTACGACGAGGCGCGCGAGGTGTTCGCGGTGGTGGCGGACGCGGAGGGGCGCACCGCGGCCGCGGACGTGTACGTGGCGGGGGACGTGAGGGGCGGACGGAGCGCGGCCCAGGCGGCGGCGGATGGCCGGCGCGCGGCCGAGGCGCTCGCCCACTCGCTCACGCAAGCCGCCGTGGGAGGCAAGTCATGAGCAAGGCACTGGTCTGCTCCTGCGAGGACGTGACGGTGGAGGACATCCGCCACGCGGTCGCCAAGGGCTTTCGCGACGTGGAATCGGTCAAGCGCTTCACGGGCTTCGGCACGGGCGTGTGCCAGGGCAAGAGCTGCCTGTCGGCGGTGGCGGCGCTGCTGGCCCGGGAGAAGGCACAGAAGCCCGAGGGCATCGTGCCCTTCACGCCCCGGCCGCCGCTCTACCCCACGGAGCTGTCGTTGCTGGCCTCGTTCCCGGTGGACGAGTCCAAGCCCCCGGTGGGTGGCGTGCCCCAGGAGCTGGACACCTTCCCCGCGACGTTGCGGCCCGAGGGCGCGGTCCCCACACGGGCCCGGGTGGTCATCGTCGGCGGAGGCGTGCTGGGGCTGGCGCTCGCGTACAACCTGTCGCTGCGCGGCGAGACGGACGTGGTGGTGCTCGAGCGCGGCTACCTGTGCGCGGGCGCGTCGGGGCGCAACGGCGGCGGCGTGCGCATGCAGTGGGGCACGGCGGCCAACATCGAGCTGGCCAAGCGCTCCATCGAGCTGATGGGCCGCTTCGCGCGCGACCTGGGCATCAACGTGTGGTTGCGCCAGGGCGGCTACCTCTTCATGGCGAAGACGAAGCCGGTGGCCGAGCGCCTGGAGCGCAACGCGGCGCTGCACAACAAGCACGGCGTGCCCACGCGCATGCTCACCCTGGACGAGGCGCGCGACGTGGTGCCCGGCCTGTCGCTCGAGGGCGCGCAGGCGGTCTCCTACAACCCCGAGGACGGCGTCATCTTCCCCTGGCCCTTCCTCTGGGGGTACGCCAACGCCTGCCGCAAGGCGGGCATCAAGGTGGAGACGTACACGCGCGTCACGGGCTTCGAGCTGTCGGACGGCCTGGTGCGCAAGGTGAAGACGGATCGGGGCGACATCTCGTGCGACACGGTGGTGCTGGCCTCGGGGGCGTGGAGCCCGGAGGTGGCCAGGCTCGCGGGGGTGTCGCTGCCCAACGAGCCCCACCGGCACGAAATCCTCAGCACCGAGCCCCTCAAGCCCTTCCTGGGGCCGCTGGTGTCGGTGTTGGACTCGGGGCTGTACTTCAGCCAGTCCATGCGCGGGGAGATCGTCGGAGGCATGGGCGATCCGCTGGAGCCCGCGGGGTTGAACATGGGCTCCACGCTGCGCTTCGTGTCGCGCTTCGCGCGGGCGCTCACCGAGCAGTTGCCGAACCTGGGCCACGTGAAGGTGCTGCGGCAGTGGGCGGGCTGCTACGACGTGACGCCGGACAACAGCCCCATCCTGGGCCGCACGCCGGGGCTGGAGAACCTGCTCCAGCTCTCGGGCTTCGTGGGGCACGGCTTCATGATGGCGCCCGCGGTGGCCGAGCGGATGGCCCAGTGGATGACCACGGGCGCGTCCGACGAACTCTTCACCCGCTTCAACCTGCGCCGCTTCCAGGAGGGCAAGCTGGAGCGCGAGGACATGATCATCGGCTGAGCGGGACGCCGAGGAGGAGGGCCGCGGTTCAGCGCTCCGCGCGCGCCTTCATGCAGGCACGGCAGGCCAGCCCGTCCCGGAGGGCCTGCCCCTCGCGCAGCGGCCGGGCCTGGCCGCACTCGACACAGAGGAAGGTGCCCGGGGGCGGTTGCTCGATGGGTTCCTCCTCCACGACGACCAGGGGAAGCTCCCGGTGGTCCGCCACGGAATGCGGCTGCCCGGGCGTATGCGCGGGCCTGGCCCGCCGGGGCGGAGGTGGAGGCGGAGACACACGTGCCGGGGGCGGAGGCGGACGGGCCGCGGGCGGAGGCGTCTCCCGGACACCGAGCGGGGCGAGCTCTCCGGCATCGAGGAACATGCCACGGCACGCCGAGCACACCTCGACGGTGGCGCCCGAGGGGAGCCGGGCGGGAGTCATGAGGATGCGGCACTCCACGCACGAGCGCTGCGTCTCTCCCCCGACGAGCTGATGCCTCGCGGGCTCACCGAAGGTGTCCTGGAGGCGGCCGGCCGCCCCCCAGAAGCCTCCGCATTGGGCACACCTGGCCAGCTCGGCCTGGGCGCCCGTGCGCGAGGTGGCGACGAAGGGCTCGAGGGGATGGGCGCAGTGGGGACAGCGGCTCACGAGCGTCATGGGGACGCACTCTACCATCCGCTCCCGCCACCATCACCGAAGAGCGCGCTCGAGCGGAGGACCGGCCCCAACTCGCGCAGCTTCGCGTAGACGGGGATGGGATTGGCCCGCGCCTATTTCACGCAGTGAAGGCTCGGGCCCTTGGCGTAGGCATCCCACGTGCTCACGCCGAGGGGGATGATGGACGAGTTGTTGTGCGTGATGGCCTCCAGGCAGCTCACCGGCCACAGCCGCCCGTCATCGAGCCGGAAGGCGGCGGGGCGTCCGGACGCGCCGTGGACGGGCGCCCCCGAGTTCATGGACGCCCCATACGGGATGCGGTGGAAGAGGTCCGACGAGACGCCCAGCGCGTTGCGTGACAGGTCGAGCGCGGGCGCGGCCAGCGCGAACTGGAGTCGCAGTCCTCCGCGCACCAGGGTGAGTGGGAGACCGGATGCTTGGAGCAGGTAGCCCTCGTACACGCGCCCATGCGGCACCTGGTCGCACGTGCGTCCCGTGAGCAGGTCCACGCCGCCGCGCGCCAGGTTCCAGGTGTCCGGCCCGCCGGGGCCCACCGAGCGGAGGACATCCACCGGCACCGTGCCGCACGTGGCCGACGCGACGGCGTGCTTGTCCGGACGGGACACGATGGCCGGGCCCTCGGTCCACGTCCCGGCAATGTCGAACTGATCCACCTGCTGGCTCAGGGTGCTGTTGAAGAGGAAGACGCGGGTGGCGCTGCTCGTGGGCCCATCCACCGCCACGGCGAAGGTGTCGTTGGCATCCACGTACTGCCAGTCCACGGAGAACGCGCCGAGCAGGGAGTAGCGTGTGTGGTTGGCCGACGACGTCGGCGCGAAGCCCGTGGCCGTGAGTTCCTCCACACCCGTCTGGAAGGTAGGGTCCGACGAGCGCAGCACGAACTGGCCGCCGCCATTGCCATCCACCGCGTGGCCCGTGGAGTCCGTGAAGATGAGGTAGAACTTGCCGTTGACGTGCGTGACACTCGGCTGCCCCGCGCCGTACTGGTTGGGCACGGTGCGGTAGTCCCGCGCGGGCACGACGATGGGTCGGCCGCCGTTGAGGCGCGTCCAGTTGAAGCCATCCGGACTGGAGGCAACGCCAATCATCGTGGTGCCCGTGCCGTCACCGTAGCCGCCGTAATACATGTAGTACGTGGTGTCGACGCGGATGACGGACGGATCACAGACATGGATGCCATCGAACTGCGAGGCATTGCCCGTGGGGCGCAACACGATGTCGTGGCTGTTGGCCGCAGTGGAGCCCCGGGCGTGCCAGGGGCCGCTCAGGCTGTCCGCCTCGGCGTAGAGGATGTAGTCGCCCGCGATGCCCCCGCACCACCACATCCGGTAGACGCCGTCCTGCATCACGCTCGGCACGTAGTCATACGAGGTGCGCGAGTACACCGGCGTGTTGCCACCTCGGTAGTTGGAGACCGTCGCCGCCTGGGCCTCGGGCGTCAGCAGGCCGCCGAGCACGGTCATCGCGGAGAGCAGTAGGGTCGTGGAGCTGGACATCGAGCGCTTCCTCCTTCTGGAGTGAATTGCCTCCATATCCTGTTTTGCTGGTTTGTGGCGAGGGACGTCAACTCCGGCGCGGGAGCACGGCGCGCCCATCCACTTTAGCCAGGCTCGTAACTGCTCGCCGGACCCCATTGTGACCGGGGACACCTATTCGGGGAGTCCCTTGAAACCAATTCGGGTCCTTTGACACCTGTTCGGGGACACCTGTTCGGGGCCCACCCGACACCGTATCACCCTCGCCTCGTCTTCCACCTCTCCATCCCCTCCGGAGCGACCCCTGAAAGCCATCCGCCTGTTGTCCGCCTGTTTCGCGCTCACCGCCTGCGCCAGCCCCCACACCACATTCGCACCCGGCGTCGCCGCACCGCCCGCCGTGAAACTCTACGCGCTCGACTGCGGCCACGTGGACTACTCCGACGTCGGCTCACTGGTCGACGATGGCTCGATGAAAGGCGTCGCCCGCGCGTTCGTCGTTCCCTGCTACCTCATCCGCCATCCGAAGGGCGACCTGCTCTGGGATTCCGGCGTCCCCGAGAGCATCGCGGACATGCCTGGCGGCCTGCGTCCCCAGGGCGCACCGTTGCATATCGAGGTCCCGAGGAAGCTCACCGCCCAGCTCCGCGAGCTCGGGCTGGCACCGGCCGACATCGACTTCCTGTCGTTCTCGCACATGCATTTCGACCATGCGGGCAACGCCAATCTGTTCGCCAGCGCGACGTGGATCGTGGATGCGGACGAGCGCGCCGCGGCGTTCTCCGACGCGGCCCGCGAGCGCGGCGAACTCGCCGCCTACAGCGCCCTGGAGCACGCGAACACCGTGCGGCTCGAGGGCGACGGTGCACACGACGTGTTCGGCGACGGCACCGTGACGATCCACCCGGCCCCCGGCCACACGCCCGGACATACCGTGCTGCTCGTGAAGACGGCGAAGGCCGGCGCCGTCCTGCTGACCGGCGACCTGTGGCATCTGCGCGAGTCGCGCGAGCGGCGCCTGGTGCCGTCGTTCAACACCAGCCGCGAACAGACGCTCGAGTCGATGCGCCGCGTGGAAGCACTGGCGAAGGCCTCCGGCGCCCGTGTGATCCGCCAGCACGTGCCCGAGGATTTCACCGCGCTGCCGGCGTTTCCGGCCCCGCTGGAGTAGCCCCGGGGCTGACGCGTCACTTCGGGCGGCTGATAATTCATGAATTCTTTTGTTCAGCCACGCGGGCAAACACCTTGAGGGCCAGGTTCGTGGCGGGCAGGAGTGAGGACTTCGGGTACTCCTTGACCAGCCGCGCGTGGACCTCCATCGCCTTGGCGATCTTCTCATTCACCAGGTGCAGGTGGACCAGGGAGGAGAGCGTCTCCTCGCGTCGCTTGGACCGGGGAGACCCGTCGATGAGTCTCGTGTACTGCGCCTCCACATGCTGGGCGGCCTCCTTGGCATGCCGTCCGCGCAGTCGCCGCAGCCCCGCGCGGTGGAGTCGCTTGTCGAGGTCTGAGCGACGGACTCGGCCTACGAGGCGCTCCAGGAGTAGGAACGCGATGCTTTTTTAGCATCTTCCGGCGCGGAGCCCTTGTGGCACTGTGAATGTCCCATGCCTCCGCGCCCCTTCCGTATCGATGTGCCCCAGGACGTCCTCACCGACCTGCACCGCCGGCTCGCCGCCGCCACCTCGGCCCCGGACGCCGAGGACAAGGAAGACATCAAGGAGTGAGTTCCCTTCTTTTCCAAGACAAAGGCTCCACCATGTTTGAAATCACCCACCGCATCGTTCAGACCAACGGCATCCACCTGCACATCGCCGAGGCCGGCCAGGGACCCCTGGTGCTGCTGCTGCATGGCTGGCCGGAGTCCTGGTACTCGTGGCGCCACCAGATCCCCGCGCTCGCCGCCGCCGGTTACCACGTCGTGGCTCCCGATGTGCGCGGCTACGGCCAGAGTGACAAGCCCTGGGAGATCGAGGCGTACAGCATGAAGCAGCTGCTCGCCGACTGCACCGGCCTGCTCGATGCCCTCGGGGAGAAGACCGCCGTCATCGTCGGCCACGACTGGGGCGCGGCGATGGCGTGGACCAGCGCCGCGCTCCACCCCGAGCGCTACCGCGCGGTCGTCAGCATGAGCGTGCCGCACCTCGGCCGCTCGCCCCAGCCGCCCACGCAGCTCTTCCGGCAGACGTTCCAGGACACCTGGTTGTACCTCCTCTACTTCCAGCAGCCCGGCGTCGCCGAGGCGGAGTTCGAGGCGGATGTCGCCAAGGCGCTGCGCACGATCTACACCGGCACTCCCGGCTACGATCCCATGTCACCGGTCGTGCGCGCGAAGAAGCCAGGCGACGGCTACCTCGTTGGCCTCGAGACCCCCTCCACCCTGCCCGCCTGGCTCACGGAAGAGGACCTCGCGTACTTCGTGAAGGAGTTCTCCCGCGGTGGCTTCCGCAGCAGCCTCAATCGCTACCGCAACATGGACCGGGACTGGGAGGAATTGCCCGAACTCGCCACGATGAAGATCCATCAGCCCGCGCTCTTCGTCATCGGTGAGCAGGACCCGGGACGCGCCTTCGCGCCAATCGAGCCGATGAAGGCCCTGGTGCCTCACCTCCACGAGCCGGTCATCGTCCCGGGCGCGGGCCACTGGGTCCAACAGGAGCGCCCCGCCGAGGTCAATGCCGCGCTCCTCTCCTTCCTGAAAGGATTGCCCCCCTGAACAAGATCCACGAGGGCACCCACCAGGTGCAGCGCATCGTCATGGCGCGCCAGCTGCTCGCCGGCGTCCAGTCTCTCCGAGGGCCGTGACTCGCCGACTGGTCATGACGTGGTCGTGGTGAGGCTGCGAAGGGAGCACTCCTGCTCGGTCAGGAACCGCTCAGGGTGCGCGCCCACGGCTCGTCGATGTCGGCGAGGCCCAGGGCGGTGACGACGTTGTCGAGCATGCCGGCACCGAACCACTGACGGATCGCTGACTCGTCGGACCCCAGGAGCTCTCGGACGAGCTCGACCTGCTTGGAGTAGCACCAGCGCACGGCGTCGCCGACGAGCGGCTCGTCGGCGGCGCAGTTGGCGTGCATCAGGAACATCAGCACGTCGCGGTCCTCGATGAGCGCGGCGTACGCCCGTCGTGCCGCCCGCAGCGCCTGCGCCGGCGATCGCGGTGGCGGGGACGTCCTGCTGACGTGCTCGGTCAGCGTGCTCGTCATCAGCTCCGAGACGAAGTAGACGGCGCCCGCGAAGAGTTCCTGCTTGTTGGCGAACAGGCGGTACACGTACGGCTGCGAGATGCCGGCGCGCTCGGCGATCTCGTGTGTCGTGGTCCCGTAGAACCCCTTGCGCGAGAAGCAGGCGACAGCCGCCTCGAGCACGGTCCGACGTCGCTCGTCGCTCTTCGCGCTGGTGCCGGGTGCGGGCATGGGAGGAAGTTAATCACGCGTGCCCAGCCGGGGTACACCAGGGCTTTCGGACGGTCCGTCAGCCGCCGAAGCTCGCGGCCACGCCCGTCCCCGTGGCGTCGCCGTCGGGCGTGAGCGCCTCCATGGCGACCAGCGGGTTCCAGTAGTCGACGTAGCGGGTGATCCGCCCCTCGTCGTCGGTGTGGACCACCGAGATGCAGGTCTGCTCGTACGGCTTGCCGGTGGGAACCGCCCGCCCGACCGACCGGAACTCGGCGACGGCCCGGTTCGGGTCGGTCGTCTCGTGGAAGACGAGTCCGACGAACTCCACGTCGAAGGTCTCGGGGAAGCGGCTCATGTGCGCTCGCAGCGCCTCGCGACCCTGGACATGCTTCGGCATCCCGGTCGGCGCGAAGGGAAAAGGGTGGGAATGGAGCGAAGGGGGGCCGCCCGGGCTGTGCTCCG
Organism: Cystobacter fuscus DSM 2262; assembly: GCF_000335475.2. NCBI lineage: Bacteria > Pseudomonadati > Myxococcota > Myxococcia > Myxococcales > Archangiaceae > Cystobacter > Cystobacter fuscus. The sequence goes on from NZ_ANAH02000026.1 coordinate 59,813, forward strand.
GGCCGGTGGAGCGGCGCTGCGGCCCTCTTCAGGCACACGCCGACCCCAGGCCCTTCCCATGAAATCATGCTAGACTATAATTACCAGTTTTCCCCTTCAGGAGGAGCATCGTGATTGTCATCTGGAGATGGTGGGCGGTAGGGATTGGGCTGCTGTGGATGGCGGGCTGCGGCGCGGCGGGTGAAGAGGTGCTGTCCCAGGGGCGGAGTGCCCAGGCGGTACAGAGCGGAGCATGGCGCATCGCCGCGGACGACCATACCCTGGCGCTGCGCTACGACGGGACCGTCTGGGCCTGGGGAGAGAACGGCAACGGAGAGCTTGGAGATGGCACGACACTTTCCAGGAGCACTCCAGCGCAGGTCCCGGGTCTGAGCGGGGTGTTGGCCGTTGCCGCGGGAAGGAATCACTCCCTGGTGTTGCGTGTCGATGGCACGGTCTGGGCCTGGGGCGGCAACTCCTCGGGACAGCTTGGCAACGGGACGACCACCAGCAGTCTGGTGCCGCTCCAGGTGCCGGGCCTCGGTGGTGTGAAAGCCATTGCGGCGGTGGCGTACTCCTCCTTCGCGCTGCTCTCCGATGGAACGGTGCGCGCCTGGGGCCGCAATGGATTTGGCGTGCTCGGAGACGGGACGACGTCGGATCGCTACACCCCGGTCCCGGTCCTCAATCTCTCCCAGGCCGTGTCCATCGCGGCCGGTGGAGACCACGCCTTCGCGGTGCTCGCCAACGGCACGGTGATGGGGTGGGGCTATAACTACTTTGGCCAGGTGGGAGACGGCACGACCATCAGCCGCACCGCTCCCGTCCCGGTGAAGAACCTCACGGGCGTGAGCGCCGTCTCCGTGATGGGGAGCAACTCCTCCGTGGCGCGGAAGTCCGACGGGACCGTGTGGAGCTGGGGTGACAACTGGGTCGGGCAGCTCGGCGTCGGTTCGGCGGTCAGCACCAGCCCCACTCCCGTCCAGGTCCCCGGTATCACCACGGCCGTGGCCATCCAGTCCGGGGTGGGTCACGGCATGGCACTGCTCGCCGACGGTACGTTGAAGGGCTGGGGCTACAACCTCTATGGCCAGCTTGGCGACGGCACCACGAGAACCCGCTACACGCCCGTCCTGGTGCCAGGGCTTGCCCAGGTCGTGCATCTTGCCGCCGGGACCCTGCACTCCCTGGCGGTGACCGCTGACGGGAAGGTATGGGCCTGGGGCGACAACGCCCAGGGGACACTCGGAGACGGGACAACGACCCAGCGCCTCGCTCCCGTGACAGTCGTTGGGCTGCCACAGTAGGTGGCCGGCAGGACCACGAGGCCCGGTGTCGCCGCCGGGCCTCGTGCGCTGAAATCAGAGTTCCCTACGGATCAGCTGCTCGAGCGAGACCGGTCCGTCGCCCCTGCACCAGCCCGCCGCCCAGCAACACGGCCCCCATTCCGCCTGGACTCATGGTGGGTTGAGCGGGCTCGGTCCAGAAACCTGGGTCTCGACGCCGGTTCGTGCTCAGTAAATCAACAGGCCCCAATCCTTCTCATACATAAAATTTCCGGCAGGCTGGAAGACGGGCGGCCTCGTCCGTTCCGCCGAGGGAGTTCTCATTTTTTTGGGATGGCACCCCACCCGAGCCCTCTTTCTTTTCGGGAAAGCCTTTTTCCGGCCTTCACTGGCGGGGCCGCGCCGCGTGCTGGTGAGGAGAATCATGAGGATCCGCGTCGGTGATGCAGTTCTGGAAAATTCATATCGCCGTATGCCTATCGCTCCTGACCCCTCTCATGCGTCGGCCACGCAGGGGGCCCTTCGTATACGCCCAGGCTGATTTTCTTTTTTGCACCAGCCCGCCCCCTCAAACAGGGCCCCCATTCCGCCTCTAGTTTGTCGGCGTTCATCGCAGCAGTCTCTCAACCACCCTGTTCGTCCCCACGGGCCCCCCGGAGTTGTTCGCATGCGCGTATTGTTCGGTCATTCGAAGGAGCAGGAAACCCCGAAGTTGCCAGTGAAGCGCCCGCGGAAGCTCGGCGCGATGTTGCTGGCGTGCCTCTCCCTCGGCGGCATGTCCATGACGGGCTGCGGCTCGACGGAAAGTGGTGAGCCGCTCGAGCAGGTGGTGAACGAGTCCGCGGACCTGCGCCGCAGCGAGCTGCACTACCTGAACAAGACGGACCGCTTCGCGACAGGCGAGGGAGAGGTGGTGGCCCACCGTCCCTTCCGGGCGGTGACGTTCCAGGTGACGGCGCCGGAGTCCTCCCGCTTCGAGTACCAGCTGCGCGAGCCGGGCGGCACGTGGGGCAGCTGGCAGCCGGTGCCCTTCGAGTGGCGCCAGGGAGAGATGGGCAGCGGCCAGGTGGTGCTCGCCACCGAGGCGGACGCGGTGCGCGTGCGCGCGAGTGAGGGGGCCGAGTTCGTGCGCCTGGAGCTCTTCGCCAAGGCCCAGGTGATTCACGACGACGACGAGGGCCTCGGCCTCTACGCGAGCCCCGACAGCATCCGCCAGTCCGTTGCCATTGCCGGCCGGTGGGCGCCTCCCGCGGACGTGCTGAATGCAGGTGCCTCGCAGTACATGCCCTACGAGGGCCCGCCCGCCGTGTGCGCCGGTGGCCTGCTGCCCGGCACGCGCGAAATCGGTGACTGGATTCGCCAGCACTTCCCGCAGGCCACCTCCTACGGCGGCTACGCCTGCCGCGGCAACACCGCCGACCCGAGCGTCCTCTCCATCCACGCCGCGGGCCGCGCGCTGGACGTCTTTGTCCCGCTCTCCGGAGGGGCCGCGGACAACACGAAGGGCGACGCGATTGGCAACCACCTCATCAAGAATGCCCGCTACATGGGCGTGCTCTACATCATCTGGGACCAGGCCCAGTGGAGCGGCTCGGCGTCCGGCACCAAGATGAGCGCGTACACGGGCCCCAACCCGCATACCGACCACCTCCACATCGAATTCTCCACCGCGGCCGCGCGCGACCGTGCCACCCAGTTCTTCAAGGACGGCAAGCCGCCTCCGGGCGGCGTCGCGGGCCTGAACCCGGCGCACAACCACCCGTCGGCGGTGTCCATGGCGGCCGGCACGCAGCAGGTGTACATCCGCGGCCCGGGCAGCTCGCTGTGGGTGAAGGGGTGGAATGGCAGCGTGTGGGGCAGTTGGCTGGACTTGGGTGGCCAACTGACGTCCGCGCCCTCCGCCACCTCACCGGCTCCCAACGTCACGCACGTCTACGTGCGCGGCACCGACAACCAGTTGCACGTGAAGGGCTTCGCCAACAACACCTGGGGGGACTGGGTGCCGCTCGGTGGCATCCTCACCTCCGGCCCCTCCGCCGTCTCCCCCAACCCGAACGTCACCTGGGTTTTCATCCGCGCCCAGGACAACAGGCTGTGGGTGAAGGGCTGGGCCAACAACACCTGGGGGGACTGGGTGCAGATTGGTGGCGACTTCACCTTCGCCTCCGACCCGTCCGCCGTCTCCATGTCCCCCGGCACCACCCAGGTGTACGTGCGTGGCCACGACAACGCCCTCTGGGTGATTGGCTTCGACGGCACCCAGTGGGGCACCTGGGTGAACCTCGGTGGCACCCTCTCCTCCGCGCCCGCCGCCGTCTCCGCCTCCCCCAACACCACCTACGTCTACGGACGCGGCTCCGACAACGCCATCCACGTGAAGGGCTTCTCCAACAACACCTGGGGCAGCTGGCTGTCCCTCGGCGGCACCATGACGTCCTCGCCCACCGCCGTCTCCGACACCCTCAACACCAACCACATCTACGCACGCGGCTCCGACAACGCCGTCTGGGTAAAGGGCTGGACCAACAACACCTGGGGGGACTGGGTGTCCATCGGCGGCACCATGCCGGACTAGGCCTGTTGAGGGAGAGGGCTGGTGCGGAGGGGCCGAGGAGGGCCGCTGACGGGTGGCACCTCGTTCTCCTCCTCCGCACCTGCTTGGGGGAGCGCACCGGGGACCGGGGGGGTGTTGCTCCCCGGGTCAGGGACTGACCCGGGGCCAACGCGTCCTACCTGTACCGGTAGGCCACGTTCTTGCCGTCGACGGTCACCGGCTCCGGCTCCCGCGCACCCACGACTTACGTCGCGAGCTTGTCCGCGCTCACGCCCGCTTCCCGTTGGCCGTGCTCGGCGGCCACCAGGCGATCCGCGAAGGTGGCGACCACCAACGCGCTGACACCCACCAACGCGGCGGGCAGGCCCAGCATCCGGGGCTCCATCACCGTCACCAGCACCCCGCCGATCGCTCCACCCAGCGCGATGCCGAGGTACAGCGCGGAGGAGTTCAGCGAGACCGTGAACGCCCCCTGCCGGCTGGCCAGGGACAACAGCCGGTGTTGCTGCGGGACCAGGTACATCCACCCGGTCATCCCCCACACGAACATCGACACGCCGGCCAGCACCGGGTGAGTGAAGGTCCACGGGATCAGCGCGAGGTCCAGGGTCATCCCGCCCACGGATAGCCACAGCACCGCGCGGTCGGAGAACCGGTCGGTCGCCGGGCCCGCGATCGCATTGCCGACCATCGCGCCCACGCCGAAGACCAGCAACAGCACCGACAGGGCCCCACCACCGCCACCGCTCGACGCCTGCAGCACCGGGCCGATGTAGGTGTAGATGAGGTGCTCCGAACAGACCGCCAGCAGGGTGACCGTGAGGGTCGCCAACACCGCGGGGCTCCGCAGGGGGGAGAGCCGATCGCGCAGCGAATGCGCACCCCCTGGAGGCAGCGTGGGCAGCCGCGCGGCCACGCCGAGCAGGGACAGCAGTCCGAGCGCCGCCACCAGCCACAGCGTGGCGCGCCAGCCCAACCGGCTGCCCACCAGGGTCCCAATCGGCACGCCGAGCGCCGTGGACAGGGTGAGCCCGCCGATCACGATGGACAACGCCGAGCCACGGCGTCCCTCCGGCACCAGGGCCGCCGCGACCCCCGAGGCCTGCGGGGTGAACGAAGCCGCACCGGCGGCGGCGACGATCCGGCCCAGGGCCACGATGAAGAAGGAACTCGCGGTAGCCGAGATGATGTTGCCCAGGGAGAACACCACCAGTGCGGTGAGCAGCACGGTGCGCCGGGGCAACGAGCCCGTGAGCGTCGCGCTGATCGGCGCGAACACCGCATAGGCGATGGAGAACACCGTCACGAGCTGTCCGGCGGTACCGACCGAGACGGACAGATCGGCGGCGAGCTCCGGGAGCACTCCAGCGATGACGAAAGCGTCGGTGCCGATGGCGAAGGTGCCTACGGCGAGCAGCCATAATACGAACGGCACGGTTGATTCACTCCTGTAGTCGGTTGGACGAAGGGCTCGCGAGAGCGTCGCGCGCGAAAACGCCGATCACGAACGCCTCGGCAGGTTGAGCTCGGACCAGACCTGGTCCAGGGCCTTGGCGAACTTCGTGGTCTCCTGCTCGGTGTGGCGCGACGTCGGCGTCACCCGGAGCCGCTCGGTCCCTTCCGGCACCGTCGGAGCATTCACCGGCTGCACGTAGAACCCATGCCCCTCCAGCAGCCGCGCGCTGACCGCCTTGCACTGGTGCGCATTGCCGACCAGCACCGGCAGGATGTGGCTGTCGCTCGACACGAGCGGGATGCCGCTGGCGGCCAACGCCGCCTTGAGCTGCCCGCTGCGCGCCATGAGCAGCTCGCGCTGGGTGGCATCGTGACGCAGGTGCCGCACGCTCGCCAGCGCACCGGCCACCACCGGAGCGGGCGCGGACGTGCTGAACACGAACTGCACGGCGAAGGAGCGCACGGTGTCCACGATCTCCTCGGGACCGACGATGTAACCGCCGGCGCCGCCGTAGCCCTTGCCGAACCCTCCCTGGAAGATGGTGATCTGATCGCGCAGCCCCAGGTGCTCGGCGTAGCCGGAGCCCTCCCGGCCATAGATGCCCGCCGAGTGGATCTCATCCAGGTAGGTCATGGCGCCGAACTCGTTGGCCAGCTTCACGATCTCCGCCACCGGGGCGAAGTCGCCCTCCATCGAGTACAGCGACTCGAAGGCGATCAGCTTGGGACGGTCGGCTCCCACCTCGCTGAGCAACTGCCGCAGGTGCGCGACATCGTTGTGCCGGAAGATGCGCTTGTCGGCCCCGCTGTTGCGGACACCGTGAATGATCGACGCGTGATTCAGCTCGTCGGAGAAGATCACGAGCCCGGGGATCTTCCGGCCGAGCGTGGTGATGGTGGCGTCGTTGGCGGTGAAGCCGGTGCTGAACAACAGCGCCCGCGGCTTGCGGTACAGCGAGGCCAGCTCGGCCTCCAGCTGCTGGTGATAGATGCTCGTGCCGGAGATGCTGCGGGCGCCACCCGTCCCGAGGCCGACCCGCTGGACGGCCTCGACGACCGAGGAGACCACGACCGGATGCTGGCTCATCCCCAGATAGTCATTGGAGCACCAGACGGAGATCTCCCGGGTCCCGTTGGCCTCGTGAACCAGCGCGGTGGGGCTCAGGTCCACGCGGCGCTCCAGGTTCAGGTAGGTGCGGTAGCGCCCCTGCGCCTTCACGGTGTCGATCTCGGAGGCCAGTTGCTTGAGGACGGTCATTGCGAAACTCCTGGGGAAGGGAAACAGGTTTTCCGGGCGCTGCTCGCGCCCGGCTCATCATGTGGGTTGCAGGGACGCCGACAGGGCGGGCCTTATATCAGGCGAGCAATTTCTTTCCGGTGATGGCGGCGGCCCGCAGGGCCGGGGCCACCCGGTATCGGGTGGGAGGGAGGATCGTGGCGAGGTGATCGAGCACGGTGCACACCCAGGGGGCACCAACGGAGTCGCCCCAGTGCAACAGACCTACCGGGTAGTTGACGGCGAGGCGCATCGCGATCTCCACCGCCTCGGCACTACACACGCCCTGTGCGACCACGTCGGTCGCCTCGTTGATGAGCATGCACACCGTGCGTGCCACCACCAGACCTGGCGAATCCCTGAAGACCGCCGTCCGGCCAGCGAACACACCGATCAAGGCGAGTGCCTGCTCGAGCTGCTCGGCCTGGACGTCATGGCTCGGAGCCACCGCCAGGTGTTTCACCGCGCGGTAGTCGAGCGCCAGATCGAACACCACGACCGGCCGGCCGAGCGCCCGGGCACGCAGATAGGCCGTCCGCCCATCCGTCACGGTCACCGCGACGCCCCCTGGAAGTTCGAGGAACCCAAGGCCGTCCGGCCCGCCTTCGTGTGCCGCCAACGGCCGGGACTCGACCTCGACTCCCTTGTTCCGCAACACCTCGACCACCGGGTTGGCGGGGCCGAGGCTCCCGTGCAGCGTCACCCGCGACGGCCGCTGGGACGAGGACACCTCTGCGCCCGAGACCGCCCGCAGACCACTGCTCCCCTCGTAGGTGAAGAAGCCCCGGCCCGTCTTGCGCCCCAGCAACCCTGCCTCGACCAGGGCCTGCTGGGTCAGCGAAGGCGTGAACCGGGCGTCATGGCCGAACGCGTTCCAGATCTGCCGCGTCACCTCCGCGTTGACGTCCTGCCCGATGAGATCGGTCAACGCCAACGGCCCCATCGCGAACCCGCCACTCCCGGTCAACACCGAGTCGATGACCGCGGGGTCGGCATTGCCCTCGTCCAGCAACCGCAAGGCTTCGGTATAGAACGGCCGAGCGACCCGATTGACGATGAAGCCGGGGGACGGTCGGCACGTCACGGGCGTCTTGCCCCAGGCCTGGAGGGTGGCGACGGCCCGGTCGGTGACCGCTCCCTCGGTGCGCATGCCGGGCACCACCTCGACGAGCTTCATCAACGGCGCCGGGTTGAAGAAGTGCAACCCGAGGAACCGCTCCGGATGCTTCAGCTTCGATGCGAGCCGGTTGATGGACAGCGACGAGGTGTTCGTGGACAGGATCGCCCCGGGAGCAAGCACCGCCTCGAGCTCGGCGAACAGGCGCTGCTTGAGCTCGAGGTCCTCGGCGACGGATTCGATCACCAGCTCGGCCTTCGCCAGCCCCGCCAGCTCGGAGACCGGGTGCAGACGCTGGCCAGCCTCCCGCGCCTGCTCCGCGGTGAGGAGCCCCTTCTCCGCCAGCCGCGTCAGCCGCGCCCGGACGGAGTCGACGCCGGCCTCCAGCCGCTCTCGCGAGCGGTTGAACCACTGGACCGGGTGCCCGGCCAGCACGGCGATCTGGGCGATCCCCTGCCCCATGCTGCCAGAGCCGAGGACCGCGATGACCGCGGTGGATGGCAGGGCCCCAGCCCGGGGCGAGACGTCCACTTTGGGCGCCCAGGCAGGCCCGGCAGCGCCATCCAACTTGTATGAGTATGAAACAGTCATGTCATTCCTCTGATGCAATGCCGAGCGAAGCGGAGCCTCGAGCGGGCGCTACGCTGGCGCGCTCATGGCGACGGCGGACGTCTGGCTGCCGATCGCGAATGCCATGGAGAGCACCTGATTGACCGACGTCTCCCGAGCCCCCTCGGCCACGTGATCCCAATCGCAGTCGGGATCCGGCTGCTCCAGGTTGATGTTCGGGCACAGGCACTGGTTGTGAATCATCAGCGCACTGGCCGCGATGTTGACCACCCCGGAAGCCCCCATCATATGGCCGAAGATGGGCTTGACCGAGGTCATGGGCGCCCACTGGCTGCGCAGGGTGGTGTCGCCATAGAGCGCCTTGATGGCCCGGCCTTCCGCCATGTCGTTGTACCGCGTCGCCGTGCCGTGACCACAGAAGTAGTCGATGCCGTCGAGCGAACGGCCCACCGTCCGCAGCACCCCGCGCAGGAAGTTCGCGGTCACCTCTCCGGTCAGATCCATGCTGGTGGGATGGTTGTTCTCGTTCATGCAACCCACCCCATCCACCAGGGCGTAGATGCGGGCGCCGCGGGCCACCGCCCGGTCCAGACGCTCCAGCGACAGCACCATCGCGCCCTCGCCGAAGGCGAAACCGTCCCGCCGCGAGTCATACGGCTTCATCGCCTCCGAAGCCACCGTCTCCCGGGTGAGGAGGTTGTTGGCGCCGTAGATCTCCAGCATCGGCCGGAAGAGCGGGAACTCGTAGCCGCCGACGAACATCACATCGGCGGTGTCGCTCTCGAGCTCACGGAGCGCGACGTGGAGCGCCTGGTAGCCGCCCACGCAGGCGCTGCTCAGGTTCATCACGAGCCCCTGGATGCCACTGTACATGGCGGCCATGGACGTCGGCGTCCCCGGCAGCCCCGGGATCATGTCGTGACCAACGAACGAGCCCTCACCCTCGAAGTGGGCCTCGAGCTTGTTGCACCACCACTCCATGGGACCGCGCGAGTTGGACGTCACGAACCCCATGCGGCTCGGGGACACGTCGTCCTGGGCCAGGCCCGCATCGCGGCGGGCCTGCTCGAGCGCCGCCATGACGATGAGGATCTCCCGGCTGTACCTGGCCGCGAACTTCTCGGGGAGCTTGGGAAGGAATTTCTTGTAGTCGAAGTCCCGGACCTGTGCCGCCAGCTTGACCGCGAAATCAGTGGTGTCGAATCGATCCAACAAGCCGATCTGCGAGCGTCCCTGCCGGAGATGAGCCCAGAAGCTCTCGACGGAGAAGGTGCCCGGCAGGATGGGACCGATGCCAGTGATGGCCACAGCACTGCTCCTCGGAACAGCGTGCAATAACATTGAAGAATCTCTTTCCTCAACAACCAAAACAGACGCGCCAGGGTCGGCCTCGTGCCGACGGATGTCAGAATTCTGCTTCGATGCAATCCATTGAGTCAGTCATGGCCCAGGACGTCGACGCTCCCCTCACCTCGCACACGACTGTCCACTGCCCAACTAACACGTCTTCCCGATTACAGCAAGACAGGGCGTTCATCCAGCCTCTCTTTTTTTCCTGCATTTGCGCGAGTGCTCGTGTCAGGCCCGAGGCCCGAAGAGCATGCGGATGCACTGGAGGGGACGAACAGGACGCAGGGGGGCGTCTACGGGCGGCCTAGGGACAACACAGACAGATACAAAGGCGCCGCATACACCAGCCTCCTGGTTGTGACACAATCGTGAGCCAATCCTTTTCAAGCCTGGATAAATCGGATTTTCGATTCTTCTACGGAAACAGGCCGAGTCGGGACAGCCATGGGGCGAGCGGCTTATACGTGAATCGCTTCTGCACTTCAATGACTCAGTGCAGAATCCGACACACCCAGGGTATGGAGGAAATCGTTTTCCATCGTGATGGAAGGGCATCAGGTCAACGGCCCGGTCGTCTCGGCTGCCACCATTGCAGACATCGACCGCCTCGCGACCCACATCCACGCACACCAGCCGCGACAGCCCGTGTCTGCCTTTGGGTCACTCCTCGTGGCGTCCAGGCGGGATGGGGGCGCGCAAAGGCCGAGGACGCCCAGCAGCGGCTGCAACTGGAGCTCACCCAGCGCAGGACGAAACACACTGGTACCTGATGTATGCCATTGAGGCCGACTTGCCCAACCCGCACGTGCTGGAGGGGGAGTAACAGGCCGCGGCACTCGCGCTCCGTCTGGGGCGGTGCGACGGGAGAAGTCGGCCCCACTGGTGACTGCAATCCGCGAGTGGGCGCCGGCCCAGCGCTCGCGTCCAGCTCCGACGGACACTGCCACACCTTGATTCGATGCCCGGTGCGATCGCACCGGGGACCAGGGGTGTGTTGGTCCCCGGGTCAGGGGCTGACCCGGGGCCAACGCGTCCCTACTTGTACCGGTAGGCCACGTCCACAGCCTGGCTCGCCAGACGCTCGGCCACCTTGACCGTCAGGACGCGGCTCGCGGCGTCCCAGGTCCAGCTGCCGGCCGGCGCCGCCTTGCCGTCGAGGGTCACCGACCCCGGCTCCCGCGCACCCACGAACCGCACCGTCCACGTGCGCTTCTGCACCTGCCCGGCGAACGACCCGACAGGCCCGTCGACACGGAGCGCCGCGCTTTGGCCGTCCTCGGTGTAGCGGATATCCGTGCGGGTGCTCTGCGTGCGGTCGGAGGTCGTGCCGTCGTCCTCGAAGAGGCTGGCGTGCCCCGTCGCGCCCGCCGCCACCGTGAGCGTGACCGCGTCCAGCGGGTTCTGGACGTCGTTGGTGACGTTCTTGCTGCGCGTGGGCACGATCCCGCCGGACCTGACGAACACCGGCATGGTGTCCAGCCCGGTGGTGATGCTCTGGCTCGTCCCGCCCGCGTACGTCTTGCCGGTGAACCAGTCGGTCCACGAGCTACCCGGCGGGAACCACACCGTGGTCGTGGCGGTGTTGCCGGGCGTGGTCACCGGCGCGACGAGCACGTCCGAGCCGTACAGGTACTCGCTGCCGGCCGTCGCGTACGCGTCCTGCTCGTTCGGGTACGCGAGGTACGTCGGCCGCACCACCGGGACGCCGGTCGCCTCCGCCTCACGCGCCAGCGTGTAGGTGTATGGCACGAGCGCCTCACGCAGGTTGAGGAACTTCTTCGCCGACTCGGCCGCGGCGCCCGGGTACTGCCAGGGCAGCCGGTCGCCGTGGTTGCTGTGCAGGCGATCAATCGGCTGGAAGGTGCCGAACTGGACCCAGCGGGCGTACAGGTCGTCGGGCAGCTTGTCCGTGCGCTGACCGTGGACGACGACCGAGCCGGGGAGGCCCCACAGGCCGCCGTTGTGCCCGCCGATGTCGTGGCTGATCGCCGACAGGCCGGTGGCAACGCCCTCGCCGGAGGTGAAGCCGATCTCGGCCGCGAGGGTCCCCCACGTCGAGGTGGTGTCACCGGTGAAGGGCAGCGTCGTGCGCTTGTCCGCCCACGGCCCGGTCGGCACCGCGGTCGGGTTGCTGTAGCCGCCCGCCTGCAGCGAGCCGAACGCGCGGGAGAACGCGAAGCCGCGGCCGATGCTGGCGTTCGTGTAGTCGGTGTACTGCTGGTTGATCCACGCGTCGCCGGTGACGCCGTCGATGTTGGCCTCGCTGGCGTCGCAGCACCAGTCGAGCCACCAGAAGTCGGTGCCCTGCTGCGTCATCGTGTCGTGCAGGCTGAAGAACGCCTTCAACTGGTCGGGATCGCCGAAGTCGAAGGTGTAGCACTCGGAGGCCTCGCCCGAGCAGCCGCCGGTGTGCCGGGTGAGCTTGCCCTTCGCGGTCGCCTGCGCGGCCGCGAACTTCGGGTCGGTCGGCAGGATGCTGGGATGGATGTTCAGGGTCGTGTGCAGGCCCTGCGCGCGCGCCCAGTCGAAGAACCCCTCGGGGTCGGGGAACTTGCTGGTGTCGATCGCCCAGCCGTTCCAGTAGTTGCCGGCCTTGAAGTTGGTGTCGACGACGAGGACGTCGAGGGGCACGCCCTCCCTGCGGAACGTCGGGATCAGGTCCACCTGGAAGTCGGCCGCGGTGAAGTCGAGGTACTCGGAGAACCAGACGCCGTACGCCCAGCGCGGCAGCAGCTTCGACGGACCCGTGAGCGTCGCGAGGTCACCGAGGGCCCGTGGGTAGTCCTGGCCATAGCCGAAGACATAGCCGTCCTGGTAGCCGCCAGGGTGCGCGGCGCGGGGAGTGAGCTTGCGCGTCGCCGGGTCGTACTCCGCCGAGGCGGTGTCGTCCAGCAGCGACCAGCCGTCCTGGTAGAGAAGCCCCGGGTTGAGGATCGCGCTGCCCTTGTCGCCGTCGAAGGCGTCGAGGCCACGCCGGTAGCCGCCGAGCGCGGCGTGCGGCGCGAGCAGCGGTGCGTCGGTCCTCGTCAGCGCCACGGTGTCGACGTTGATGGCGCACCCGCCGGCCTGCGGGCAGCTCAGGCGCACGTCGCTGGTGCCGCCGGGGAGAGTGACGTTCGTACGCACCGTGCGCCAGCTGTCCCAGTCGCTCGTGGGCGGCAGCGTGAGGGTGGAGGCCGCGCCCGTACCTGCCTGCACGGTCACCGCGCCCGGCGTCTTCAGCCCGCGGGCGTAGCGCAGTTGCAGCGAGTACGTGCCAGCCGCCGGAACGCCGACCGCGCGCACGGTCATCCGCGAGCCGACGACGTCGAACCCCGCCGCGAACCCCTTGCCGCTGTAGCCGTTGTGGTCCTTGGCGGTCCTCGCGCCGCCGGACAGGCCCGCGGACTCCGCCTCACAGATGCCACCGAAGCCGCAGGCACCACCCGCCGTGCCGCCAGGCGCGGGAAGGCCCGTGCCGGCCGGGCCGATGGCCAGGCTGTCGATGTTGGCGTTGCCGGCGTCGGTCGCCTGCCGCACGAGCGTGACGTGGTTGGTGCCGGCCGCGAGGTGCACCCGCGCGGTGACGGGCTTCCAGGTGTCCCAGTTGCCCGTGGGCGGCATGGGGATGGGGGTGCTCGAACCGCCCTCGACCCTCAGCGTCACGCCGGCCTGCGACGCGAAGCCGTTGGCGTAGCGGGCGGTCAGCTCGTAGTCGCCAGCGGCGGGCGCGTCGATGGCGAAGCCAATCGAGTCACCCACGCCCTCGAAGCCCGCGGCGAACCCGTTGCCGGTGTAGTTGAGGTGGTCGGTCGCCAGGTGCATCTGGCCGGTGAGCGCGAGCGCCTCGGCCTCGCAGAGCGCTCCGAAACCGCAGGTCCTCGCCGCCTGCGGGTACGCGTCGCCGGGCTTGAGCAGCGCGAGGCTGTCGATGTTGAGCTGGCCCGTGTCCGACTTGGTGCGCGTCAGGGCAACCACGTGCGGCCCGGCGGTCAGGTCGAGGGGCAGTGCCAGGTGGCCCCAGGAGTCCCAGTTGCCGGTGCGCGGCAGCGAGAACTGGCGCGCCGACCCGCCGTCGACCGTGAGCGTGAGCGTGCGCGGGTCGCCGAGTCCGTTCGCGTAGCGCAGGTCCAGGACGTAGGAGCCGCCCGCCGCGGGCGCGACCTGGAAGGTGACGCGGGTGCCGGTCCCTTCGAAGCCCGCGGCGAAGCCGGTGCCGGTGAAGCCGGTGTGGTCGCGCGCCTCGCTGATGCCTTCGAGCACGAGGCCCTCTGCCTCGCAGAGCACGCCGAGCGCGCAAGTCGGGATGACCCGGCTCGCCCAGGGGCGCGCCTCGACGTCCTGCGCGCCGGCCTTCAGCCGGACGACGAGGTTCTCGTCGGTGAACTGGCCGGAGCCCACCTTGTAGCGCAGCGTCAGCGCGCCGGTGTCGATGACGAGCCAGCCGTCCTCGGTGCGCGTCGTGAAGCTCGTCTTGCCGAAGCCGGCCCGCCCGATGGCGTTGAAGGTTGGGGCGTCGAGGAAGCGGGCGTCACCCGCGTACTCCGTGCGGATGAGCGTGGGGCTGAGCACCTCGAAGCGGGCCTTGCCCGAGGTGACAGCCGTGTTGGTGGCCGGGGGCTGCTGTGGGGAGTCCGGAGGCTGCTGTGGAGCGTCTGAGGGCTGCTGTGGAGCGTCCGGGGGCGTCGAGGGCGCGGTGCAAGCCGCCGAGGCTGACACGATCGCCGCGAGCAGCGCGAACGTACGCGCGCGGCCCCCTCCTCTCCTGAGTACAGCGCGACTTTGCATCGAAAGAGTCCTGCTCATTGTTCGAGCTTCCTTCCCTTCACGAGGGCGTGGCCGAGACGGCTCGCACCGGTGCTTTGCTCAGGGCTCGAACGTGCGCGAGCCTCCGGTGCGCGCTTCCTCGAGCTCAGGGTGGCAGCTCTTCCGGAGGCATCCAAGGATAAACTGCTTACCTGAACATCTCTGGTTTGTTGCTCACTCAACACCGCCTTGGGAGGCTGCTCTCCGCGGTGGCCGTCATTGCCGCCAGCATCGGGGGCTACAGTTGGCTGACCAGGGGCGTCTAGTACTACCCGGTCACTTTCCCTGGGCCGCTGCGGCTATCCGAGGGAGTGTCCTCCTCAAGGGGGTTCGAAGTGACCGAGTCGTACTAGGTCCACCGACTCCGGTAGCCCACATCCGCCACCTTCGCGTCCTCCGCCAGCCCGGGCGCCTTCACCACCTCGTCCGGCTTCTGCCACGCCTCGCGCCCCGGCTCCTCGAAGTGCCTAGCCCACTCCTCCGCGTTCTCGAAGAGATGCGGCATCGCCCCATGGTGCGCGGCCGGTTCATGGTGCGAGGTAGCTGATGTCTCCGTGGCCCGGTGCGCACACGCCGCGACGAGCAGGAACATCAGGGGAATGAGTGAGGGGGGGAATGATTCGAGGGCATGACAGTCTCCAGAGCTCCGAGCGGACGTCATAGCCCATTCGCCAAGCGTCACCCCTGACGACCTGATGCCATTCCGCTGCTCGGCCTCCACGGATTACTCAACGCATCTTTGGGTATGGGCGTCACGATCAGACTCTGGCTCACGATCCTCACTCCGGCTATAGTCTCGTGAACCGAAGGATGCAGTGATGGTCGTGTGATTGCGCAAGCGTTTGTCCACGAGGGGGATGAATGGGTGTAGCCATAGTTGTTTTCACCTGGATGGTGGTGTCGGGAACTCCGGTCAACCTGAATTGCGAGGAGCCTCTCGTCGAGGCGACAACCGGGGGTAACCCACGATGGAAGATCCATCTGGATGGAACCGCCGAGGTCGATCCAGGCGGGGAGCCCTTGATTGTATTCGATGACCTCGGAGCGGAGCCGCTCAGCGTGAGCGTCGAGGCTGCGGGTGGGCGTCAGGTGCTGTGCGGCAGACCCGAGTCCGGGAAGCCTTACGGCTTGAATCTAAAGAAAGATGACCACTCGCCGCAGACCCTGCTCACGGTCCGCTTCCTCGGGGAGGCGAGGACCTCCGAAGAAAAGGATCTCTTGGCCATGCAGGCCACCACTCTAAGGTTGGCTCACCTGCCGCGAACCGTCCTCATCGAAGCATACGCCTTGGATACCAAACTCGGATTGAGCGGGCTCAGCAAAAAAGTGAAGGAGTACAAGAATAACGTCCAGGTCAGTCCCCCAAAGGATCTCGTGAGAGAGGTCGAGACCGCTTTGACGGACGCGAAAGCGCGTGAATCCTGCGGCTCCAGCGTCCAGGGTTCTCCAACCCATGCACAGTGTCAGCGCGCGCAGGCCGTGAACGGAGCATTGAGCAGCCTGATGCAGGATCTTGAGTCGACCCCCCGCCCCACCACCCGCCTCGACATAGAAAGAGCAGAGTCCAGGATTGAACTTGCACTCCAGAAGCTGGAGACGGTGCTCGAATTCAAGCCGGAGGAGATTCAATCGTACTGTGAGCAAGTGGCCCCGGCCCTTCTCTGGTTCGACAATCCCGCCCACGCCGTACTCAACGTCGTCCAGGTTCCTTTCGGGGGGCTTGGCACGACAGTGCACCGCATTGGCTGGGGCCGAGGAAAGCACCCCATCAAGAACCAAACGCCGGGGAGCGCCGTCTCGTTCATCATCTCGAACGTGCCGCATGGCACCGACATCTCGGTCGAGGCCAGGGAGCGTACGGGCCAGAAAAAGGACGTTGCCGAGCTTCTCTCGGGATTCGCAGCAGTCGTGCTGCGGGCACTTCCATCGGCTACTCATCTCATCGTGGGTCATGAAGGTACCAAATACCTACCCCCTGCGATTGCCTCTACGGCCTGCCCCAAGGTCGATCCCAAACCTCCTCCCAACTTCGCCCCGCTCGAGCCCCGCTCAAGCCGCGCGTACGTTCTGGCGGAGATGCCAGAGGCAACCGTAGACATCCTCTTCTGCGAAGGAAAGACGTGTCCCAAGGACACCAGCACCGTGACCCGCGCTGAAGTCAAACCCACGGTGAGCCCTTCCTGGACCCTCCTCGCCGAAGTCGGCCTGAATGGAGCCATCCCGACTGCGGATCCCGGCTGGGCGATGGGGGCCCCCCGGTTCGAGTCGACCGGCGGAGCCGCCGGTCCCGAGACCCTCTTCGAGCTGCGGTACCCATTGGATGTCCGGCGTCTCGTCACCGCATCGCTGCTCTTCGGCTGGCGGTTCCACGACGACAAGTGCTTCTTGGGCTTCGGCCCGACACTGCTCGTCGGCTCCGGAGGCGGCGCGCTGACCCAGTTGAACCTCCGCGCGGGCAACCGCATTTCGAAGGGGCTCTATTTCACGTATGGCGTGGGGGTCCGGTTCGTACCGGTTGCGACGGACTTCAGGCCGGGTGACCTCCTTGCCGTAACCGGGACCGGAAGCACCGCCAAGGCGCCGGAGAGCTTTCGAACGGATCATACCGGCATGCTGGTCGTGACCGGAGGCTTGAGCTTCGATCTCGCGGTGCTCGGAACAGCAGCCGATTCACTGGTGGCTTCCATGGGGACAAAGAACTGATGCGCGCATTCGTGATGCTCGGCCTCTCAGGCCTCCTGACCCTGAGCTGTGTTCCTGACGCGCGGAGGACGCTCTCCCCCGTGGTCGACATCCGCCCCATGGATGGAGTGGAGAGCCTGCCCTGGGTCTCGGGAGGGAAATTCACGGTCAAGGTCAATGTTCCCGCGCTCCCGGACAAGAGCGGGCGCCTCTGTGGCCCCTTGAGTGCGCGTGCGGAGATCACCACGCCCACCCTGGATTCCACCGCGGTGACGAGTTCGAACTTCTCCCTCAAGCAGGAGGGAGACTGCGGTGCGTACCAGGGGCTCACGGAACTCGCGTGGCCAGCAGGCGGAGCCTTCCAGGTCCGTGTCACCGTCGCGGGCGAGGAACAGGTGCACGAGCTGCGCATGGACGAGCCGCTGGTCAGGGTCGTGCCCGGGCTCCAAACACGGGAAGGCGCCCGGCTCAAGGTCCCCCTGTGCATCGTCAGTTCCGCTTCACGCGGAACGGTGACCCTCACCGTGGAAGGCGGGACGCTCGAAGACGGTCAGGCGGTAGGCCGCGTCAACCTGGGGTCAATGGACTGCGGCGCTCCAATGGACAGTCCGAGGGCCCGATGGGCGAGCGCCGCGCTCTTCACCACGTCCGAGCGTGTCACCATCCGAGCGGACCTCGAAGGGCGCGCGAACGATGTGCGCTCGGTCGAACTGGCCCAGGATCTCCAGTCGCTCGACCTGAGGGTGGAGCCAGAGCCGAGCACCTTGCCTCCACCGGGTTCTGTCTTCGCGGTCACCATCATCGCCACTCTCAACGGAGATGCAGCGGATGGCGTGCCCGTACGGCTCGAGACGACGCCAGCGGCCGAGATCCTCCCGGCGACGGGGATCACAGGAGAACAAGGCACCTTCGTGGCACACATCACGGTCCCCGAAGGCGCCAGGTCGATGCGGATCGACGCCATCAGCGGGTCGCTCCGCCGCGGTGAATTCGTTCCCCCCTCACCCTGAAAAGGCCTGACCATGAAGTTCACCAGTGCCCACGCGTTGAAGGCAGAGCTGTCATCGGAGCTGGACAGGATGGGGGCGGGGCAACTCACCCCCCTGGCCTCGATGATGTCCACCGCGATGGGCGAAAACACCAAGGCGCTGGAGCCCCGCCATCTCGTACCGCAAGGCGTGGCGGTCGGAATCGCGGTAGGCCAGGGGAATGACGACTACCAGCTCGCGCTGAGGCTGCAGACCTTGAGCCCCGCCGACACTGCCTTCGCGAGCTATGCCAAGGAGTTGGCTCGGCACGAGGCCGACGTTCGATACATTGGACCGATCATCATCGTTCCAGAGACGGGAACGGGAGTGCAACCGTATTGCGGCGAAGTTCGTCCGGTCAGGCCAGGCTATTCCGTAGGCCATCCCACCGTCGGCGTGGGCACGATTGGCGTCATGGTGAAGAACAACAGGGGCCAGGAGGGGCTGCTCTCCAACAACCACATCCTCGCCGCTGCGGGTGACGCGATGAGGCGAGACCACATCTTCCAGCCGGGGGTGACAGATGGAGGCAAACGGCCCATGGCCATCATCGCAAGCTTCGAGGGTAGTATCGACCTCGACCGCCAGGGCATCAACGTCGTGGACGCTGCCTATGCACTGCTCGATCACGACATCGAAGTGGATCCGACCTACGACGGAAGGCCCATGCGTGGCGTCCTCGGCACCAGGGACATCGTAAAGAGACTCGACGTCTGGAAAATCGGCCGGAGCACGGGAAAGACCCATGGCAAGGTATCCGTCGTGGACTGCGATAATCTCATGGTCCGGATCAGAGGTCGTGTCTACCAATTCAACGACCAGATAGAGATCGAGAGTGATTCGCTCTTCTCTCTCGGCGGTGATTCCGGTTCCGCAATACTCAGTGACCGCGATGAGGGAGTGGGGTTGCTGTTCGCGGGTCCAGAGAGCGGCAGATTGAACGGGAAGTACCTCGCTTACGCCAACCCGATGGAGACAGTGCTCAAGCTGCTTCACCTCGAGCCCATGTGACGAGGTCAGCCCTGGCCCTGGAAGGGTGTCAGACGATTTGTAGGAGACGAGGCGTCAGAACGAAGAACGAATCCTCTGACACCTTCCCCGCGGCTCCTTGCCGGCTCCTTGCTGGCCGCTGCCTGGGGCGCCTCGTTCTCCCCCTCCCCACCTGCTTGGGGAGCAGCGGCCCTTCTCGGCCCCTCGCTCCAGCCCAATTCCTCCACATGGCTTTTCTCCCGCCTATACGCCACTCGCTTCCTCAGTTCGATGGGGTACGCCTCTGCCATGGCTGCGTCAGATCAAGACCCCATCGGTCTGGCAAACAGTATCGACGCACCCGAGAACTGGGGTTAAGTCAACTCTTCCGCCTAGAAAAAGCGGCTGTAAAGACAGCGGTTCGGCGTTGCATTCAATACACTACCGGTGGTCGCATTGCCTATAATGGCATTGGCTACTTCCCAACCGGAAGCAGTCGGGTGTTGCTGCAAATACATTGCGGCAGTGCCAGCAACAAAGGGCGCCGCCTGAGAAGTGCCACTCTTGAAGTCAATGTCAGAATTGCTCTCCATTCCAGCGGCCCCGATTTGCGACCCAGGAGCAAACAAGTCCACGCACGCTCCCTGGTTCGAAAAAGAAGTCCGCAGATCATAACCATAACTAGAACTACCACCAGTTATCGCACCAACCGTTATGGCAGCTCCAACTCGCGCGGGAGAGAATGCGCATGCATCTGAGTTATTATTACCTGCAGCGACCGTCACGGTCAACCCAGCATTGACAAGGGCGGACACGGCGCTATCCAACGTATCGTTTGCAGGTCCGCCAAGGCTCAGGTTCACAACAGCAGGCCGCACATGATTCATAAGCACCCAGTCCAAGCCCGCAATAATGTCTGACACAAAAAGTTCATCGGAGCATGCGCCAACACGCACAGGATGCAAGAGGACATCCTTAGCAACTCCGGCGCTTCGTCCACCGACGATTCCAGCAACGTGCGTTCCGTGGCCATTGCAATCGCCTACATCAGTACCAAATATGCTAAACCCCTCACGAACGCGTCCAGCAAACTCTTGATGGGCTGTATTCATGCCGGTGTCGACTATATACGCATGCACGCCAGCCCCGGTCCTATTCCAGCCATACATGCCATTCACCTTAGGAGAGCGCTGGTCGATACGATCCAAGCCCCACAAGGTCGTATATTGCATCCCGTCAACGCTTGCGATCTCGTCTTCTACAACGCGTTCCACCAGCGGGTCTTCAAGGAGCCCACGGGCCTTGTCTTCTGACATCCTCACCGCAATTCCATTGAGCGTTGCCTGATAGACATGCCGCAGAGTCAGTCCTTTCTGCGCTGCGTACTCAGCACTAGCGCGCGGCATTCTCTGACGAAACACAACGATGTATTGACCTGCGACGGGACGCGCTGCTCGAATGAGTCCGCGCGGCAGAACGAGATTGGCTCTCTCCATCTCTTTCTCAGTTTGGTCCTCTTCTACCCCACAAGAACTCATCGCCGAAAGAAGCAGAATCACACTCAACATTCGAGAATGGGTCATGTTTAGCACGCTCCGTACTGAGGGAATCCAAATCGCACAAACAACAAAACTCATACTAAGCCATCCTGGCCAAATCCGTTCAGGAGTGGCAGTGCCAAAACCCGATTTCTCGGCCTCGGCGGTTGTCAACTCTGACAGAGCTTACTTCGGCTGGCTTAGGTCGCGACACTAGCGGCCAACGAATGAAAGTGCAATGCTCTCCGTTAACGCCCGTTCTGCACCTACATGCCACACCTCAAGCAAGCGAACACCTCCAGCACGAACGTCCTGCAGGAGCCCCGCCCAGTCCAATCGTGGTGTGCGCTCCTTCTTCGGCTCATCCACGGTTGCGGGAAAGGACGGGCTCTCCTCCTCCGGCTGCGTATAGGCGGGTTGCGTCCTAAATCGCCGCCCAATCGTAATTCGCGAAGCACAGCTTCTGCGGTGTCCCCTCTGTCTGCTCGATGAACCGCGTGGGTGGGCTGCTGGGGCCGGCGTGTGCCTGAAGAGGGCTGCAGCGCCTGTCCACCCGCCCGGCGCACAGCCCTGGCGGCCCCCCCTCCGCTCCACCCCCCACCCTCTACACGGCCCCCAACGTCAGAACGGAATTCCGTCGTCGTCCTGCGCGTCGTCCTGCGGCGATTCGGGCTCGGAAGGAGGAAAAGCGTTGAGGAAGTCGGGGTTGGCTACAAGCCAGTCGCGGGCAGCATCCGTCAGGCGGTAGCCCCACAGGCGTCCTTCTTCATCCACGTTGTCTTCTAGAAAATGGCGGCGTTGCAGACCGATGAGCCCTATGTTGAAGGTGCCGCGCTCGCGCTTCGGCATTCCATTGAGAATCTCGTGTTCACGGAAGACGTTGTTGGTTTCTTGGATTATCATCGCCATCACGTTCACTTCCGCTTGACTCAATCCTTCTACCGCATTGTGTCCTGCGGACCACTCGGCCCTACGCTGCTTCTTTAGCTGGCGCTGTACGTCCAGGAGCGCCTCAACGAGTTCATCCATCGACTGGAAGCGCTCATTTACTGCCACCGCCGTCATCTTTGCCACGAGGCTTTCCCAGATGCGCGGCACCTGGGGACGCTCCCTGGACACAGGGTGTTTACCCGTCGTGATGAAGGCGACGGTCTGACCCAAACTGTACATGTCGGAGTGATGAGTGGCGCTGTGAGAACCCAGAGCTAGGACCTCGGGTGCCATGTACCCAGGGGTCCCCATAGCGCCCCGAGTTTTCGGCTCGCTCGACGTTCCCTGTGGCTTCCTCACGAATCCGAAATCACTCACGACCCAACGTTTGCCGATACGAAGAATATTATTCGGCGATACATCTCGATGAACCCGCCCGGCGATGTGGACTGCGGCCAAGCCCTGCGCGGCTTGAGCCACCGCTTCGATTCGCTCCTCGTCGCACAGTTCAGGTGCGAGCTTCGTCAGGTTTCCGTCCGCGAGGGGCATGGTGTACCAGCAGTCCCCGGCGTCGAGAATCTCAATGACGTTCTGGTGACGCAGCTCTCGGAGCGTCGCGACCTCGCGTCTGAACCGCCGAAGTTCCTCGCCGGACTCGTTCGACACCTTCAACGCAACAAGCTCGCCGGAGCGTTTGTCGAGCGCCCTGAAGACCTCGGCGCAGCCCCCTCGCCCGAGAGAGTCGAGCTTCTTGAACGTCTCTTCCCAGCCGAAGTCCGGCTGAGGATCCGCACCGAGATGCTGCGAGGTCAGTGGAATGCTGGCGCTCTTAGATTGGCGGTCCATCAGGAGATCAATTGTCTGCACCTACGGAAAGTCAAGAAACCGTTCGCGCTCCGTCTCAGCGGGCTTCAAGCGCACGACGAAAGCACGCAGCGCCTCGGGGAACGACAGTGACCTACTTCTACGGACCATCTCCCAACATGTGGTCAAACATACCCCCCCTCGGGGACGGGAACCTGTCACGACGGTGAACGGCGCGGTCTTAAAAGCGGTGCTTCGCCTCTTACGACTGGCATGCGCTGTTGCCTGCGAACCACGCGCGGGAAGCGCACGCATTTACATTTAAGGGTTTGTCGGCGGTCGCACGCTCGCGTCGCTGACACAAACCCAAACAGAGGAAGCAAGCAACGTGAACAGCGCACTCAACAAGATCGCGACGGCTCCGGTTGCGGCCGACGGGCGCTACCCGAAGTTCGATCACTACCTGCTCGAGGTGCTCGTCAATCGCACGAAGGAGGGCTTCAAGGGGGACAGCTCTATCGCCGAGCTGCTCGTGCGCGAGTGCGAGCCGCTAAGCCAGGGCGAGACGGCCAGCCGTCCGGGCGAGACGGTCGATTACGTGGAGAACCTCACCGACCAGAAGAAGGGCGGCGGCGGCCGGTTCAAGTCCTACCTGATGACGCCCGTGGGCGCGGAGGAGCACGAGTTCGCAAATGCGTATAGGCGGGATGGGGGCCGTGTGGAGGGAGGGGGATGGAGCGGAGGGGGTCCGCCAGGGCTGTGCGTCGGGCCGGTGGACAGGCGCTGCAGCCCTCTTCAGGCACACGCCGGCCCCAGCGGTCCACCCAGCAGGGGGGGGCGGCAAGGAGCGTGGGATCATGAGGCAGCGTGACGGCTTGGGGCTCCACACCCTGCGCGCTGGGCGAGCCCCTGCGCTTTAGCCTCAGCGGCGCTGGGAACCCGCCCCACGCGCCTGTTCGAACCAGCGGCGCCAGGCCGCCGTGTCCGCGCCGAAGTCCTGCCCCGCCAGCTGCGCGAGCACCTTGCGCGCGGGCTCGTGGTCCATCCCCGAGCGCATGCCCGCCATCTCCACCAGCACCTCGCCCGCCTTGTCGAGGATCTGCCGCCGGTGGACGCTGCCCTCCACCTCCATGATGTGCACCAGCGTCCAGCCGGCCTTGTTGCGATCGGACGCCAGCGGGAACCAGAGCGCCTCGAGCACGGGCTCGAGCGGAACGAGGCCGGGCTTCTTCGAGCGCTCCACCGCCGTCCCGAGCCGGCGCAGCGCTTCGTTGCGCACCCCCTCGTTCGAGTCACGCACCGACGGCAGGAGGGCCTTCACCAGCTGCTCGGGCGAGGACAGGTACGTCAGCAGCATGAGCGCGTTCATGCGCTTGCCGCCGTCCTTGTCCTCACGCAGCACGCGCACGAGCGCGTCCGCGCTGCGGGGCACCCCCTCGATGAACCGCTGCTCCAGGGGCGCGAGCTCGGGGTGCTCGAAGCCTCCGTAGCACCCCAGGGGCGCGCGGCACGTGCCCAGGCCCCACTCGGGCACCGCGCCCTCGTTGCGCAGCTTCCAGAACGTCTTGAGGTAGTCCGACCAGGCCGCGAGCAGTCCCTCGGGATCGGCCACCTCCCCCGTCGGCTCGGGGTGGAAGCGCATGCGCCACTCGTCCCCGGTGTCCACCAGGTCCACCGTCACACCCATCGTGTGATCCTGGTTCTGGCCCACCGACATCCGGATGAACGCGAAGGCTCCCAGGTCGGTGAGCCGCTTCTTGCTCTCGATGAGGTTGGCAACGAACTCCTTCTGCCGCGGCTCGTTCTTCGTGTCGAGCCGCGTGCCAGGCGCCGGCAACGTGAGCAGCCCGAGCAGCTTCTCCCTGGCAACCTTGCGCGAGCCGAAGACCTCCACGCCCTGGAACACATAGATGGAGTCCTGCACCCGTGGCGCCTCCGCCTTCGCGGGCGCGGCGGGCTGCTGGGTGGTGGCGGGCGGCTCGGCCTGGCGGGTGGTGGTGATGCAGCCGGCGAGCAGGGCGAGGCCCATGACGAAACGTTTCATGATGAGGAGGTCCCCCTTGGTGCCTGGGCGCGGGCACAGGCCTCGCGACTGTAGTGGCACGTGCACGGGCTGGCGAGGCAAGGCCTTGGAACCTCCACGTCCATGAGGCTCTCCCTGCACTCCGCTTCCAAGTTTCGCGTGTGGCCGCTCGTCGCGGCGCTGCTCTCCACCGGGGTGTCGGCCCCGGTGTACGCCTCCGAGCCGAAGAAGCCCACTCCCGCGCCCTCCCCTGCTCCGGCTCCTGCGCAGACCTCGCCCGCCGTCCCCACCGCCCCGGAGGCGAAGCCCGAGGACGTAGGTACTGACCTTGGACTGGCGCCTCACACCTCGACGAAGCGCGTGCCGGTGAGGCCCTCCGCCTCCATGGCCTGCTTGAGGTCCTCGGAGATGATGAGGCCCAGGGAGAAGCCCCAGGTGCGGAAGATGCGCGCATCCCCCACCTTCAACGGGTCGATGCGCATGCCCGCGACGACCCGATACCTGCCCACCTTCTCAGGCTGACCATCCTCTGGCTTCCAGTACTGCACTTCCTCGCATCGGGTGTCGTCGATGCAACGGAGGGTGCGCAGTGTGTTGAGGATGAAAAAGGGTCCCATGTGGCCCTCGATTCGTGCGGGTAGGAATTGCACCTCTTGGATGCCCAGGCGCTCGAAGAGCTGGACCATGCGACCATGGACCACGGGGGTGCCGAAGGCGTCCACGGTGAAGTCCAGCGTCAGCCCATCAGGATTCACGGGGAACCGGATGGTTCCCTGGGGCTCGAGCCATTGGCTCTTGGTGAACCGCCAGGGGTTGATTTTCTGACCCTGCTCATCGAGAGGATGGCGTAGGTGCCAGCGTCCCTCGATGCGCATGTCGTCCTCCAGCGCGAAGTACCTGAGCATGCTTTACTCTTCGTCCTCAGTCCGGAGACTTCGTCGCCAGCCGGTGAAGGAGTGAGCCCGCCGTGCATACCTCTTCAGCAACTTTCCGGAGCGCTTGTTGCAGCGCGCTCTTGCATTGAGAGGTGGTTCCACAGTCTTCAGTCGCAAGGCTGAGCCTCCTGAATACCTCTTTATGGTACTCCTCTGGATGCGGACCTTTGTGGCCCTTGAGGTAGACGAGATTCTCCGCTGCGTCCAGGCTCATTCCCGCCAACGCGAAGAGATCTTCGAACCTGGGAGTCCAGGGCCCACCAGAGACCGTCGAGACTTCATTTTTGTTCGTGGCGAGGTGGTGCCAGTGATAGCCACCCTTGCCCTCGGAGCCGTCGGTGCAGGCACCGCCCACCGCGGCGGCCGCCGTGCCCGCCGCCACTCCCGTCACGACGATGGAGCCATCCGCCACCATCCGCACCGTCGTCGCGCCTTCCGTCGACATGCCTCCGGGCAACGCGAACCGGGGAGCACGCAGCAACGCCCCGAGTCCTCCTGTAGGCACCTCGGGTAGACCCCTGGCCACTCCCATGCTGGCCACCAGCATGAGCACTCGCAGCCCCGTGCCTCCCACCGCCTTGCCGAAGCGTTCCGATACCGCCTCCAGTTCCTGCACCGTTCTCGCCGCTTGTGCCTCCCGGTACAGTTGCACGCAGGCCCAGGCCACCCGGGAAAGTTCCAGGACCCCCACTGCCAGTGCCAACCGGAGCGTCAGTGTCGCCGCGAAGGCTTTGGTGAACAGCGGCTCGGGCAGCAGCCATGCCGAGAAGTACACCAATACCGAGAGTGCCACGCTGGAGAGGAAGATGGGTGAGCTGAATAGTTCCCGCGCGGCCTCACGCACGCCCGCGCCCATGTAGCGAGGAGAGAGCTTCAGGGCCAGGAAAAGGGGGCTCGTCTCCAGCGATTCGGGCAGGGGAAGCAGCGGCGGGCCGTACCGCGACACGAACTCCTCCCTCAGCCGTAGTTCCCACTCCGCTGGCCCCGGCTCCGTGGAGGTCCGCACGAGCCGGAACCGGCGTCCCTCCTTCCTCGGGAAGGATTCACGAAAGGCCGCGAGCACAGCCCGCCCATCCGCCACCCGTAGTTGCTCCAGTGCCGGGTCCAGTGCCACCGGCTCGAAATGGAGCTTCAGCGCGCCTTGGGGTAATACGCTCGTCCGCACCACCTTCGGTTGCACTGGAGTTCTCGAGGAAATTTCCTCCGGGGACGTGGCACACGAAATAGTCAGAGCGAGCCACAGGGCCACGACCGCGCGCTGCCAGGAGCGGGTTCTCATGCGCCGACATCATGCATGGCCCAGGGGCCTCAAGCGATCACGTGCCGAAGAGCCGTCTCCCGCGTCACCTGGACCCGGGAAGATACGTGGAGCAGGGGCTCGCCCGGCTCGTGGCCTGGTACCGGAGCCTCAAGGGCTGAGCCCGGTGGCAGAGGTGACCTCCTCCGCCGCCGGAGCGGCCTTGCCTACCAGCGGCCCTGGACGCGCTACCACGGGAGACACCGTCCACAACTGTTCCGGGAGCCATCGCCGCGAACGGAGTTCACCCATCGGCGGCACGATCAAAGACACGTGCCAGGCAGGCCCTCGGCTCCAGCCCTCACGCATGCGCCTCGGCATGGCGCAGCAGCTCGTCCACGGAGCCCACCAGCACCCGGTTGTCTCCTACGGCCGTGGCCACCACCGGTGCGCTCGTGGCCGCCGTGAGGAGCGTTACCTCGGGCCCTCCCTCTGGCAGAGTCAGGGAGGCGCTGATCTTGTCGTGCAGATGAGGGCGGAAGTGGAGCGCGCTCCAGCTCCGGCCGACGAGGCTGCCGTCGGGCAGGAACACCGCTTCGTGTTCCCACCAGGACGTCAGAAGGGGCGTCGGGCCCTGGCTGTTCTCGAGCACCACGAAGCCGGTTGCCCCGACTCCTCCGCTGCTGTCCCTCCACGGGTTTGGAGCGACCGCCAGGTGCCCGGCCGGGCTGAACGATACCGAGCCTGAGTAGTGCAGCGTTCCCACGAAACGTTGCTGCAGGAGGGTGCCCGTCGCCACCTCCACCACGGCGAAGAAGGCGCCCTCCGTGGTATGCCCATCGACGTTGAGTGCCGCCAGGGTCCGACCGTCCGGAGCGAACGCCAGGGAGCAGTTGCCTTGGGTCTTGTCCTGAGACAGCAGCTCGACAGGGGTTGCACCCGGGGCGAGCACGACCACGCGGGTGCCAGCAGAAGTGCTCTTTGTTCCCAGCCCCACGGCGATGTGGCCGCCGTGTGCGGTCACTGCCAGGGCGATGACGGGCTGCTCCCACTGCACGCGCTGCACATCCGCTCCAGCGGGGAAGGCCCAGCGCCGGAGTGTCCCGTCCCGCCCGCCGATGAGCAGGTGCTCCCCCTCGGGCGTGAAGCACAGCGCCTCGACCGGGCCCACGTCGGCGCGAACCGCCAGTGGGGTCCCCTGCTGCGCGTTCCACAACCGGAGTCCGTCCATCCCCCCTGTCGCCAGGAGCGTGCCGTCCGCGCTCAAAGCAAGACAGCGAGCCTCGTGATGGTCCACCAGGTGCATGAAGTTCTTCATCCGCGCTCCCAGAGCCACCCGCGCCATGGAGGGACGAAAAGTATACCGCGAGGTCGATGGGGCAGGCGCACCTTCATGGCTCGCGAGGCTGGATGAGCCTCCAGGCGAGGGGCATCCACAGGCCGGCGAGGGTTGCCTTGAGCAACCCACCGGGGAGGAAAGGCAGCAAGCCCTTGCGCAGGGCCGTGGCGAGGTCGAGCGGGGCCGCCACACAGAGCCAGGGCACGCCGATGGCCAGGATGACGAGCTGGCCAGCGAGGAAGAGCGGGACCGCCTTCCATGCCACCCTGTCCAAGCCGTGCCGCGCCGCGAGGCCCACGAGGAAGGCCGCGGGGATGAAGCCCACCAGGTAGCCGCCGGTCGGCCCGAGCACCTGTGCCCAGCCGCTGGCCCCCTTGGAATAGAACGGCAGTCCCACCGCCCCGAGCAGGACGTAGGCGAGCTGCCCGGCCATGCCACGCACGGGCCCGAGCGCGGCGGCCATGAGGACGACCGCGAGCGTCTGGCCCGTGATCGGCACCGGGGAGCCCGGCACCTCGATGGCGACCTGCGCGAGCAACGCGGTGAACAGCGCGGCGCCAAGCACGAGCGCCCCATCATGGACGCGCGTGCGTGCGAAGACGTCGGCCAGGACGCGAGGCGGTGGAGAACCAGAGGGGCGTGGAGACACGAACCGATGCTCAGCGAAGAGGAGCTCCGATGCAAGACGTCAGCGAGCCCGGGGAACGTGAGCCGCTCCAGGCCCTGCCTGTCGTTGGCATGCAGGGTTCGATCCTTCAGCCGGTCGATGGCTTGCCGGTGTAAACCGCCAGTTGAGCGTCGAAGGCTCGCTTGTAGGCGGGCCGCGCTTCGCCGCGGGCGACATGAGCGGCCAGGTTCGGGTATTCGTCCAGAATGCCCGATGATTTCAGCCTGAGCAGCACCGACACCATCATCAGGTCGCCCGCGCTGAACGCACCATCGAGCCAATCGGCATCGCCCAGACGATCGGAAAGTTGTTTCAACCGGTTTCGGACACGCTCCTCGACCAGAGGCAGGCGCTCCGCATGCCAGGGCTTGTCGCCCTCCAGCAGCCTGGCGGTTTCGAGTTCAAGGATCGGCGGCTCCACCGTGTTGAGCGCGGCAAACATCCAGGTGATCGCGCGCGCCCGCGCGTTGGCATCCTTCGGCAGCAGACCCGCATGGCGCTGGGCGATGTGGAACACGATCGCCCCTGTCTCGAACAGGGCGAGCTCGCCTTCCTCATAGGTCGGAATCTGGCCGAACGGATGAAGCGCCAGATGCGCGGGTTCCTTCATCGCACGAAACGAAACAAGGCGAACCTGGTAGGGTTGGCCCACTTCCTCGAGCGCCCAGCGAACGCGCGTATCACGCGCCAGTCCCTTGCCGCCATCGGGTGAGCGTTCAAAGGCGGTAATGGTGATGGTCATCGAGAGGCTCCTCCTTGGCGAGAATCATCGGCTGCGTGGTGTTGAAGCTCAAGACCCCCAAGAACCCCAGCGTGGCGTCAGGACGGGGTACAGCGAACCGTTACGTGACAAACATCGTAATCCTCATTACCTTGAGAAGACCTGAAGACAAGGGAGGGGCTCGAGGATGTTCCAGCGTGCATGGATGAATGAAAGGCGGAAACGACGGACCATGGGAATCGTCGCCTTGGGGGCGCTCCTGGTTGTCGGCGGGGCGTCCATGGGGGATGCCTCGGCAACGACTTCAACGACGACCGCCCCATCCGCACCGTCGACGACCACGGCATCCAGTTCCGGGAACACGTTTCCTGATCGTTGGAGTGTCGGTGCGCCGGGGGTCGGAACGTACAGCCAAACCGACGCCCATCTTCCGGTGCCGGCCGGCTACACGGAGATCTCACCACCCAACGGCGAATACGACCTCTATGACTGCGGATCCGTTGTACTCGACCACGTCTACATCCGCGGATTCATCTACCTCGGAACGAACTGCTCGGGCACGGTGACGATCAAGAACTCGATCATCGCGCCTCCCGCGGGTACCAACCAACGGAGCATCCTCAACAACTCGAACGGTGGACTCACGCTCAACATCATGGACACCACCATTCGTCCGGAACCCGTGCCGTTCGGCGGAACCAACGCCGCCCTCACGGATCACGCCACGAACGGATGCGCTCCGAACTGCTACATCAACATGAACCGTGTGGACGTGGCGAACAGTGGTGGCATGTGTCTCTGCGGGGAGAACACCATCATTGAGAACAGCTGGTTGCACGACAACTACATCGCTCACCTGGCCGATCCATCGGAGGCTCACACGGGTGGTGTGTTCCCGTACGGCGGTAGCGGTCCGGTCACTATTCGGAACAACCGTCTTGAGCCGGGCTTCAATGCCGGGACCGGGCAACCCGTGAACAACTACTGGCAGGCGATCACCGCGGTGCTGTTCACGCAGGGAACCGGTGGCACGGTGTTGCGCAACTACGTCGCCGAGGGCAACTTCATCTCTCTCGGGGCATTCGACGTGGGGGTCGAGAACGGTGAAGGCCTCGTCTTTCGCAACAACGTGTTCGGTCCGAACCACTGGGGAGAGACCACGACGTGTAGCACGAGCTGCGGCGTCACCTACGCCGACTGGTCGGGCAACGTCAAGGGAGATATCAACGGCGTGAAGACTTCCGTGGTGGTGCCGCACCCGTAAGGCTTGAGAACGGCGTATGCGTATAGGATGTCCTCAGCAGCTTCCTGAACGTCTTCAGGTAGTCCGGCCAGGCCACGAGCAGTCCCTCGGGATCGGCCACTTCCCCCGCTGCATGAGGGCATCAGCGCCACGGATGAAGGCGGGAGACTTCGCCCTTCCCCGGGAGGCGCCACTACGGCAGGGCCGAGGGAACGTCTGGTGTACAGACCGTGGGGCCATCCGGAGGGCCCGTGCATTTGAATCCCTCGTCACACTCCGCGCGGCCATCGGGTGAACACCGCGCGAGGCATTGGTTGTCTTCACAGACACTGCCCTCGGGGCACGGAGGCGTTCCCTCGAGACCACAGGTCTGGGTGCACTGCATCCACACCTCCCGCGCGGGTTGAGGATAGGCACTCACCGAGCAGTACTGGCCGGGACCACAGGGCTCGGATTGACAGTTCCCTCCGTGGACCTTCGCGCAGATGGAACGCTGACCTCCCACGCCAATGCACCACTGCCCCTCGGGGCAGGCGCGTCCCTCGCAGGTAGGCTGGCAGGCCGCGCCCGCGCGGGCCTCTTCACAGAAGAACCCCTCGGGACAGGTGGACGGGTCGCCCGGCGTGCAAGGACGGCCACACCGTTCATGGCAGAGGAGTCCTCGCTCGCAGCCATACTCTGGATCCCGAGTCCAGGCGCGACACACCTCCCCTTCTTGCCTGAGGCCCACCGCCGAGCAGGCCCGGATCAACTCCTGCCGTTGGCGCACCGGATATGTCTGGCAGGAGAAGCCCTCCGGACAATGCTTGTCGGTTACGCAGCGGCTGTCCACGCAGTATCGGGACTCCAGCGTCGGGGTGGAGAAGCAGCGCAGTCGGGGATCGCAATCGCCGTGGGTGCGGCACTCGCGGCCATAGGTCAGGGTGCCTTCCCGCTCCTCGGGCGGGAGCATGGGAACGAGCGCGAGCGTGGGAGTTCTTGACGCGCGCGAGGAATGGCTTCCGGGCAGCGAAGAGAAAAGCCACAGCAGAGGCAACGGCAGGAGGATGCCACCGAGGACCACGAGCCATGTCCTGAGCCGTCCATCCTCTCGCACGTCAGGGCCCACACTCGGGATGGCAGACGTCCGGCGTCTTCTCCCGCCATCCGGCCTCGA
The DNA here is from genome assembly GCF_000335475.2 of Cystobacter fuscus DSM 2262. Classification (NCBI taxonomy): domain Bacteria; kingdom Pseudomonadati; phylum Myxococcota; class Myxococcia; order Myxococcales; family Archangiaceae; genus Cystobacter; species Cystobacter fuscus. The sequence continues at coordinate 91,457 of NZ_ANAH02000026.1, forward strand.
CATCCTTCGCCAATGCTCTGTCGATGCGGCCGCCCTTCCTCCACGTCTCGGGGCCTGCCGTACAGAGAGCGACAAGAACCAGGAACGTCACTGAACGCCTCATGTGTTCGAGCCTACCTGTTTTTTCCGCCCTGGGTGGGCCGCTTGGGCCCGCGTGTGCCCAGACGGGCTGCACGGCCCTTGGGAAATCCAACTGTCGTACTAGACGCGCGAGCGGAGGGGGATGTAGCGGAGCGGCAGCGCGATGGGGCCCCGTGTCGTGAGCGCGCATTGGTATTGAAGGTCGTCCGAGACACGTTCGACCCGCTGGAAGCGCGCGAGCAGCGTCTCGAGAACGAGCCGACTCTCCATGCGAGCGAGCATCGCGCCGACGCAGAAATGAGCGCCCTGGCCAAAAGCCAGGACGCCCTGCGTGTTGCGCTTCAGATCGAACCGATCCGGATCCGGGAACTTCCGCTCGTCCCGATTGGCCGAGCCCAGCATCGGGAACACCAGCGCGCCCGCGGGCAGGGTCACGCCCGCGAGCGTGGTCTCGGCGGACGTGAGCCGGGGAATGCCCTGGCCGGGACTCTCGTAGCGGAGCATCTCCTCGATGAACGGCGGAATCAGGGAGGGCTCGGCTTGCAAGCGCTCCATCATCTCGGGATGCGCGGCGAGGAAGACGAGCGAGTTGCCGAGGAGATTCGTCGTGGATTCCAGTCCGGCGATCAGCAGCAGGATGAGGAAGTCGGTGATCTCGGCGTCCGACAACCGTTGTCCCTCCACCTCCGCGCGGAGCAATTCGCTCACCGTGTCGTCCGTCGGCGTCCGACGCCGCGCCTCGATCACCTCTCGCACATACCCGGTCACCTTCGCGACGGTGCCCCGGACCCGCTCGGCGACCTCGGGGCTCGGAGGCGTGGGGGTGACCGAGATCAAGTCATCCGACCACTGCTTGAAATAGGGAAGGAGCTCCTCATCGAGCCCGAGGATGTTGCTGATGGCGGACGCGGGCAGCGGCAGCGCCATTTTCTGAACGAAGTCAGCGCCCTCCACGAGCCCGTCCGCGAGCTTTTCGGCGGTGGCGCGCACGCGCGGTTCCATCCTGGCGATGGCGTCAGGTCCGAAGGCGCGGAAGACAAGGCCGCGCAGGCGTGTGTGCTGCGGCGGATCCGTGGCAATCATTGAATTGGCGATGGGATTGTAGCCGACCCAGGGCGGCTGCCACGCCGCCTTGAAGCCCCCCGAGGAGAAGAGGGAGTGATTCTTGAGCACGTAGAGCACGTCTTCGTAGCGAGTCACTGCCCAGATTCCATTGGGCTCGACCTGGCAGACCGGGCTCCGGCGCCGGAGCTCCGCGTAATGTGGATAGGGATTCGCCAGGAACTCGGGATCCAACAGGTTGATGGAATGAGTCACGGTCTCTCCTTCGGGGGTGCGGTTTGCGAGCGCCCCCCAGACTCTAGGTGGAATGGGGACCCTGGTTGAAGGGGCGTGGCGTCCTCCAGCCAGGGTAGAGCTCGCCCCGGAGTTTGTCCGCGCGCGAGGGCACTGGCGATGCCTTCCGCCGCCCCCCCGGGCCGCCTCTGCCCGGGAGGAGCAGGCCCCGTGTGTCATCTGTTCAACCGTGTGTTACCTCGATGGCGATTGGCGTTTTTGTCACTTACGGAGCGTGCGGGTCCGTTATAACTTGGCTCTCCACCTTTGCGGGAGTTCCCATCATGCCATCTCTTCGTACATCATTGCTCTCCCTCGCCTTCCTCGCCGCCTGCGGCGACGCGACGAGCGCCGACCCTCGCGACCTGGATTCCGACAGCCCGGAGAGCCTCCCCGAGGCGATCGCCGCGGGCTTCTCCATCACCGAGGTCGCGGATTTCAATTCGCCCTGGGCGATGACCTTCCTGCCGGACGGCCGGATGCTGGTAACCGAGAAGGCGGGAACGCTCCACCTCGTCTCGGCGGACGGAACGCAGCGCAAGACCGTCACCGGCACGCTCCCCGTGTCCAGCGCGGGTCAGGGCGGACTGCTGGACGTGGTGATCCATCCCCAGTTCGCGCAGAACCGGCTCGTCTACTTCAGCTACTCCGAGTCGCGCTCAACCGGCAAGGGCGTGGCGCTCGCGCGGGGCACCTTCACCGACGGCACCTCGCCCTCGCTGGCCAACGTGCAGGTCATCTTCCGGGCCACGCCGTATGTGAGCGGAGATGGCCACTTCTCCGGCCGCATCGCCTTCTCTTCCGACGGCAAGCTGTTCTTCACCAACGGAGATCGGCAGAAGTTCGATCCCGCCCAGGACCCCACCGCCACGCTCGGCAAGGTGCTGCGCCTCAATGACGATGGCACCCCCGCCGCGGGCAACCCGCTGGCCGCCCGGGGCTTCCACCCCGCCGTCTGGTCCTATGGCCACCGCAACCTGCTCGGCCTCGCCTTCGACGCGAGCGGCAACCTGTGGGAGCAGGAGATGGGTCCCCAGGGCGGCGACGAGGTGAACCTCATCCAGCCCGGCCTCAACTACGGCTGGCCCAACGCCTCCAACGGCAGCCACTACGACGGCCGTGACATCCCCGACCACCGCGCGGGCGACGGCTACGAGGCTCCCAAGGTGTGGTGGAACCCCGTCATCTCGCCCGGCGGCTTGATGGTCTACTCGGGCAAGCTCTGGCCGGAGTGGAAGGGCGACCTGTTCATCGGCGGCCTGTCCAGCCAGTCGCTGGTGCGCGTCGACCTGAACGGCACCGCGGCGGCCAAGGGTAACCAGTGGAGCATGAACAGCCGCATCCGCGAGGTCGAGGAGGGTCCGGACGGCAGCATCTGGCTGCTCCAGGACGGCCAGAGCGGCTCCCAGGGCAAGCTCCTGCGGCTGCGTCCCGCCCCCTGAGCCACCCGCGCTCCGCGGCGGAGGGCGGGGCTCGACTCGCACCTGGGTGATGGCCTCACCTGGGTGCGGAGTTCGGGACTGCACCCTCCGGCAATGTTAAGTTCATCACATGCCCCCTCCATTTCTGGTTCGCGGTCAGGATGTGAGTCAGCTTCTCCATGGATCCCTTCCCGCTCATGACTCGTTGTACTCGGTCATGTATTCGGCACGGGCGCCCCTGATGGAGACGCTCCGAACGCATTGGGACACGAATCACCAGGGTTCGACGCCCATGGGGGGAACCTACCGGCCCGCGCTCGCGGCGTTTTCGGCGCTGGAGGGATGGTGGGGAGCGTCCTATGGAGATCGGGAACTGGCGCGAGCCATGTTCGCCAGTCCTCGCGCGGCCGACATGGCGAACATCGTGGGTCATCCCACCGCCGACGCGTTCGCGGCCGCGTTCGAGGCCGCGCGGGACGAGGCCTTCTATGTCTTTGCCCAGCCCCTCTCCATCAACGTCCTCAACGGCTTTTCCTTCAAGGCGACCTATCTCCATCAGGACGTCGAGCGGCTCTTTACCCAGTTGCCGCACTTCCAGAACCCCAACGTCCTGCGCTTCCGCGTGATGGAGACGGCACGCATCATGCTCCGCCTCCTCTGGGGCAACATGAATGGACTGTGGCGCGGCGTCTACGAGAGGCGCACCCTGCTCACCACCCTGCTGCTGGGCATGATGCACAACCGCCTGCTCCGCCAGCATTCCCACCAGGGAAGGCCGCTCTACAATCAAAGTGGCGTGGCCTTCACGCTGCTGACCTTCGCCTATGCACCCGCGCAGGCCTGGCGTGACAAACAAGCCCAGATGCCTCAGGGCTACGGCTTCAACGAGGACCAGTGGTACTACTTCTGGCGGATCTTCGGCTCACTCCTGGGTCTGCATTCACAGCTCATTCCGCACAACCACGATGAGGCCCAGGAGATGTGGTACCAGTTCTTCGCCAATGGCATCTGCCGGGGCAATCCCCACTCACTGGATTACCGGCAGCCCGGCTTCAGCTCCCTCAACGTGGGCCTGAACAATGCCTTCAACGCCGCGAACAACGTGGCACCCGACAAGATGACGACCCTCGACCTGCTCTCCTTCTTCCCCTCCTGGCTGGTCACCCAGGTGAGGAACCACCCGCGGTGGAGGGAGTTCCGAAAGGGGCGGTAGGCCTCTCGCGGGAGTGGAGGTCAGGCGCACCTCATGCCATCGAAGAACATCGCGATCAGGCGCCGGATGCGGGCCGGGTCGCCCGGGGCGGCCAGGGCGACCGCGGTGACGATGCAGACGACATCGTCGAGCAGGACGTCGCGCTTGATGACGCGCTCTCGCTTCGCCCGGGCCAGCAGCCGCTCACCCTCCTGCGTTGTCGCGTGGCAGCCCGGCGTGCCGCTCCGCAGCACCACTCCAATCGAGGTGGCCAGCCCGCGGTAGAGGCCCGCCGAGGTGACGAGCTGCTCGATGTAGCTCGCCAGCGCTTCGGCCGCGTCGCCCTCCTCCCCTTCGCGTGACTGGCTCGCCCGCGCGATCTCCAGCAGACGCTCGTCGCACGCGGCCGCCAGCAGCGCCTCCCGCGAGGGGAAGTGCCGGTAGAGCGTGCCGATGCCGACCTTCGCGTGCCGGGCGATGTCCTCGAACGAGGCGTCGGCGCCACGCTCGGAGAAGACCTCGTGGGCGGCGGTCAGCAGCCGCGCCCGGTTGCGCGCGGCGTCGGCCCGCAGGGGGCGCTCTTCGGGACGTTTCTCCATCTCGTTCATCTCCCTTGCGAACCGGAGGCTACCTCCGTATTCAATCGGAGCATTTTCCGGAGGGTTCCTCCGTATTTAACCGGAGTCACCTTCCGTTCCTATCACTACACGAGGGAGCGACCATGGCAGAGGCGAGAACGATCCTGGTTCTGGGGGCGACGGGGCAGCAGGGGGGCGCGACGGCGCGGGCGCTGGTGCGCGACGGCTGGCGGGTGCGAGCGCTGGTGCGCGATCCGGCGAGCCCGCGGGCGCGGGCGCTCGAGGGGGTGGAGCTGGTGGCGGGTGACATGGGCGATGCCGGCGCGCTCACCGCGGCGATGGCGGGGGCGTACGGCGTCTTCAGCGTCCAGCCCAGCTCGGGCCAGCCGCAGTACGGAGTCACGGATCAGGAAGAGGAGCGCCTTGGCATCGCCGTCGCCGACGCCGCCGGCCGAGCGGGCGTCGCGCACCTCGTCTACTCCTCGGTGGCGTGGCTGGGGCCGGACACGGGGGTCGGGCACTTCGAGAGCAAGTGGCGCATCGAGGAGCACATCCGGCGCAGCCGCCTGCCGGCGACCATCGTGCGGCCCGCGGCGTTCATGGAGTTGCTGCTCGAGCCCCACCTCGGGCTGACGCAGGGGCATTTCCATTTCTGCATGCGTCCCGAGCAGCCGCTCCAACTCATCGCCGTCGCCGACATTGGCCGGCTGGTCGCGCGCGTGTTCGCCGACCCCGCGCGCCACCTCGGCCAGACCCTCGAGCTGGTCGGTGATGAACTGACGGGCCCCGCCATCGCCTCCCTCTTCGGCCGCGCCCGCGGCATCGAGGCCAGCTACGCGCGCTTCCCGGCCGAGGTGCTGGCCGCCAACGACATGATGCGCCGCCTGACCGACTTCACCGACCGCGGAGGCATGACCAGTGGGGCCGACGTGGCGGCGCTCCGCCAGCTCGTGCCCGACCTGCTCACCTTCGAGGCCTGGCTGCGGCAGACGGCGTGACGTCAGCTGCCGTCACGCCCCCTCGGGCCCGCCGTGGTGCGCTCAGTTCTGGAGCGTGACGGGGAGCGACACGGTGTTCACATCACCGCCAGCGGCGGCCGTGCTCGTCGCCGTTGCCCTCAGGGTGTAGACGCCGTTGGCGAGGGTCGCCGTGTCGAGGTACCAGTCATAGGGAGCCAGTCCTTCCAGGCGGGAGGACACCACGGTGTTGTCCTTGATCAACTCGAAGAGCACGTTCTGGATGCCCTCTCCGTCCTGGGTGCCCCGGGAGGGATCGCTCGCGATCACCGCGGCGTGGAGCGTGCCACGCACGATGTCGTGGTACAGGCTGGGGCTCGTGAAATAGACCTGGGAGGAGCTGGTCACCGTGATGTTTCGCGTGCCGCGGCCAATGAAGTTCCGGGCGCTGTCGTAGGTCTCATACTTGAGCACGTGGTTGCCCACCGTGGGGGGATACCACGTGTGGGTGAACGGGGGGGTCAGGGTGGCGAAATCCACGTACGAGTCCGAGAAGTGCAACACGATGCGCGCCACGGCGGGACTGGCGGAGAAGCGGATGGGGACGCCCTGGTTCAAGGTGTAGGAGCCATTCTGGACAGGCGTGATCAGGGAGTTGTCGGTGTCCGGCAGCGAAGGCGTCATCACGACGTCTGAAATCTCCGTCCAATCGACGGTCTCGGTGAAGTCCTTGACCAGGGGCGCCGAGCCCGTGACGAGACGCGGGCCGATGATGAAATCCATTGGGTCGGTTGGAATGACGGTCTTGTCCGTGATGGTCCGCAGCAGCCTCCCATCAAAGAAGAGGGAGACATGGTCCGCATCGTACTCCAGCGAGGCCTCATGGTATTGCCCGTCATAGAGATCGACCCCCGTGTCGATCGGCAGGGACAAGGCTTTTCCAAACTTCGCGCTCTCGAAAAGGAGTTGCGTGTTGGAGAGCGACTGGTTGGTCGTGTAGCCGAAGTTGATTTCGTGGAAGTTCTTCTCGTCCGAGGTGGGACCATCGTCCCACAGCGCGATGCCCCACCACACGGCCCCCTCGGGACGGTGCGACAGGTTGAAGCGCACCTTGAAGGTTCCCGACGTGAAGCGCTTGGGCTTGTAGCGGATCTTCGACCAGGAGCCCATGGTGTCGGGTTCGATCCCCTTCTTCACATGGAACTTCGCGGTGCCGCCGGAGACAGTCGGGCAGGAGTACTCGCAGCTCCAGATCGACGAGTCGAACCGGTCGAAGGTGTCAACGAAGGGAGCCGCATTGGCATTGAAGGCGAAGGCCGTGAACAAGGCCAGTGTCGTCTTGAAAAGCGAGGAGAGGCGTGTGAATCCAGGTTGATTCTTCATTCGAAGCTTCCTTTCCATTGATGAGGCGAAGATGGGCCACGAGGGGCTGGAACAGAATCGAAATTAACGTACACCGGCTGTACGATTTTTTATGGGCACGACGCTCTCGTGGGACGATCCACGCATGTTTCTCGCCGTATTGGAGAACGAGAGCCTGTCCGGTGCGGCGCGCATATGTCGTGAGTTTTCTTTCACCTGACTTACATGTATTTCTTGTATTGCGGCAATTTTCGTGTTTTCATGCTAGGGTGCTTTCACGCTCGACCCGAACCGAGCCGCCACGAAAAGGTACAACCCCCATGAGCCGTCAGCATCGATTCGCCCGTCTGTCCATGAGTGCTTCCGCGCTGAGCACCCTGCTGCTGGGCGGCTGCGGTGTCTCCCATGAGACGGAGCAGGCCTTCCCCGGAAAGGCAGGTGAAGTGGTGACCGCCCGGGTGGCGTTGCCAGGACTCGGGTTGCAGACGGTCACCTACGAGAAGATCGACGGCATGGCGGTCATGGAGGGGGACATCCTGCTCGACCCGCGGGAGGAGCCGGCCCGAAGCGGCCAGTCCGTGGGCCGGGCGAACACGGGCTTCCGTTGGCCGGGGGCCACGGTCCCCTACGTCATCGATGCGGCCCTGCCCGACAGCGACCGGGTGACGTCCGCCATCCGCCACTGGGAATCCAAGACCTCCTTGCGCTTCAAGCCGCGCACGACGGAAGCGGACTACGTGCGGTTCCGGCCGGGTTCTGGCTGTAGCTCGTTCGTCGGCAAGAAGGGAGGCGAGCAGACGTTGGACCTGGGCGGTGGATGCAGCGTGGGCTCCACGATCCATGAGATCGGACATGCCCTGGGCCTCTGGCACGAGCAGAGCCGTGCCGACCGGGACAACCACATCACCATCAATTGGGACAACATCCAGTCCGAAGCGCAGGGCAACTTCAAGACCTACACGCAGAAGGGGGCGGATGGCATGGACCTGGGCCCCTACGATTATGGCTCCATCATGCACTACGGCGCCTACGCCTTCTCCTCCAATGGCCAGCCGACCATCGTCCGCAAGGATGGAGGAGGGGACTTCGGGCAGCGCGATGGGCTGTCCGATGGGGACACCCGTGGCGCGGAGTCGCTCTATAGCCCGCGCGCCCGCTTCAGCAATGGGGTGGCCGTGAATCGCTGCCTGGACGTCGTCAACGGCAACTCGGCGCAAGGGACTCGCACGCAGATCTGGGAGTGCAATGGCTCGGCCTCGCAGGAATGGTTCCTGAGCGTCCATGGGGAGCTGCGCAGCACCCTCGCTCCCAACCGCTGCCTGGATGTGACCGACGGGAAGACGACGTGGGGCACTCGGGTCCAGATCTGGGAGTGCAACGGTTCGGCCTCGCAGAGATGGACGATCAGCAACGGAGAGGTGCGCAGCGCGCAGGGGAGCAATCTCTGCCTGGACGTGGCCGGCGCGGGCTCGGCCCCGGGAACCGCAGTGCAGATCTGGGACTGCAACCGCTCGGCCGCCCAGAAGTGGACCCGGTTCTGACACGAGCTCTTCACTTTCTCCGTGAAGTAGGCGCCGCGGTGGGCGGGGAGGCAACTAGAGTGCGTCGACCATGCAACTCACCAAAGACGCATTCCTCGCCCAAGCCGAAGCGACGCTCACCCGGCTCGAGGGTCCCGTCCTCGCGGCCATCTCCCATCACGACGAGCCCGAGGTTGCCACCCTCGCGAGTGCCTTCGGGACAGGCAAGGCGCGCTCCGTCACGGAGTTCATCCAGGAACTGTGCCCTGGGCCCCTCACGCACATTGGTCTCGCGGCCGTGGTGCTGCGCGAGCTTCTCGAGGCCCGGGACGATGTCCTGGACGGCGAGGTCTCCACGCCAACGGTCGTCACCGGCCATGCGCGCGTCTCCGGTTCGCTGAGCGTCACCGCCCCGCTCGTCGTCCTCGGTGATCTGGAGGTGGGGGGCGTCATCCACGACGCCGGGCCGGACTCGACGGTCGTCGTCGTCGGCCGGTGCACCGCCTGGGGGCTTCGGACGTCGGGGAACTTCCTGGTCCTCGGAGACCTCGTCGTGCGTGACGCCATCCAGGGCGTCTACAACGACGAGAGCCTCGTCGTCGCCGGTGCGCTCGAGACGCGCTTCCTCGACGAGAACGACCACGACGTCACCGTGCATGGAGAGGAGCGCGTGAAGCACCGGTTCGAGCACGGGCGCTCCGGTGAGGAAGCGGCGTCGCTCGCCTCCACCTTCCTCGTTCCTGGCCTCTACGACGTGGAACTGGACGAGCTCCATCATGACGAACTCTTCGAGCGCATCTCCCGGAACGAGCCTGTCTTCACGGAGGCCCCCCAGCCGCGGCAGGTGAAGGAGCCGGACGAACCCACGGCCGAGGAACTCCAGGGCATCGACGTGGCGGGCATCGTCGCGCGTGCGCCAGTCGAGGTGAGTGCGCGCAACATCTACTACGCGCAGCGGAAGACCGGCGAGGTGTGGCTGAATGGGTCGGGTGAGTTCCCCGTGGTCATCTTCGACGGGGAGAAGTTCCTGGGACTGGAGCCCTCGCCGGCCCTCGATGCGACACGGGCCTCGGAGCGCGTCACCTTCTGGCGCAAGCGTGGCGATCTGTTCCTGGAGATCGAGCGCTTCGAGGCCATCGTGCAGGTGCACGCGGGCTACAACAACGGACGCAAGACGGCGCTTCGCTTCGCCTTCGACAGTGTGGACGCGGCGGTGCGCGCGGTGCGGGGGCTGGAGGCGCGCTACACGGGGGACTTTCTCCGCGTCACGACCGAGATTCCTGGCCGGGGCCTCCTGGAGCGAGAGCTTTCCAAGTACGCCAATGGGAAGTCCGAGTACACGTCGGCCATCATCAAGGGGACGACGCTCGTGACGAGGGATGGCGTGAACAAGACCTTCGACGACGAGGCCTCCGCGCTGCTGGCGCTCGAAGACTGGATCGCCACGAAGCGGCAAGCCGGATTCGACCTGAAGATCCTCGAGTGGAAGCCGTTCGGCTCCCTCGCGGCGCGGTAGGAGGTCATGTCCACGAAGTCGGCTCTCCCGCCACGCTCGCGTATCGGGCCCCGGGTCAGGAGAGGCCCCCTCACAGCACCTTGGCGACGGCGATCGAACCCTCGAGGCGGTTACCGGCTTCGTAGAACATGTACTCCTCGCCGTTCTCGGTGCCGAACGACGGCGCCGCCGACCGGCCCTTGTCGGGCCAGCCGCTCAACGGATTGTGGAACACCCCGAGGTGAATCTCCCTGTCGAAGTTCAGCCCGACCTCGGTGATGTACATCTTGCCACTGTTCCCGTGGTAGATGACGTAGGCCGTTCCGTTGCGGAACACCACGTGTGGCCCGGAGATGTCCGTGACACCATCGGCGGCCGGCGAGATGAGGGGCTTCTGCTGGATCGTCCAGGTCTGCGCGTCACCGGACGCGGACCAGCCCCAGAAGAGCTTGCGGCGCCCGTTCTGCATTCCCATGAAGACCATGACGAAGTGGCTGCCCTTGGACGGGATGTCGTGCTCGAACACCCGTGCGTAGGACGTCTCGGTGACGGAGCCATCCGTGAAGAATTTCGTCGAGACGCACCCGCCCTGGTAGGTGAAGTTGATGCCGTCGGTGGATGTCGCCACGCGGGTGACCGTGTTCTCGCCATGGAAGTACAGGTAGAACTGGCTCACCCGCGAGTTCCAGAGCACGTGCGGTGACGAGATGTGGCTGATGCCGTCAGGGCCTCCCGGCCACTTTCGCGAGAAGATCGGGTTGTAGGGGTACTCGGTGAACTGACCAGAGAGATGGTCGCCGTAGGCCAGGCAGATACCTCCGGGCGCATCGTGGGGCGCGTAATAGAGGTAGTAGCGCGCCAACGGGTTCGCGATCCGGCCAACCGTGCCGCGGATGCAGGGGAAGATGAACTCGCCGGTCGGGTTGTACCTGAGGTTGTTCTTGTTGAACGCCGTACCGATGTATGTGTAGGTCGGGAAGCCGGCGGGCGCCGCATGGACAATGCCTGACACGAGCCCCGAGCCCCCTCCGAGGATGAGCCCTCCCGACGTTGCCAGTGAGCCCTTGAGAAACGCTCGACGTCCCACCTCCAACCGGACCGCGGTGCTGCGCTCGAGATCGTCCCTGTCCACCATTTTCGGCTCCTTTGCGTGATCAGACAGGGAACCAGACGCTTTCCAGCATGTCAATCAAAACATGACTAACGATACTTCCTCGTAAAGTGAGAGCAAAGCCCCCTGGGGTACCTTCGGGGGCCCCGGCCCACCAGCTCCTCCACCCGACGTCCTCTCGGGCCTCGCGTTTCGCTACGAGCTGACGGCGGCCCAAGCCAAGTTGGGCTTCATGAGTTTGATCAACCTTCCGGCGTCAGTTGTCGCCGATGAAGTAGCCGAGGTGCGGCGGCTGGTTGTAGGCGGTGTTCTGCCAGGCGACGCCGAGCCGGTACACCGGATCGTGCATCAGCGTGACGTAGCGGTAGCTGGACGAATAGGGCGAGGAATAGATGCGCAGCGCCGTGCTGTCGGTGGTCCGAACGATCAGCTCCTCACGCCAGTCACCGAGGATATCGGCGCTGAGCACCGGGTTGGCCTTGGTGCCGTTATTGGACGCGGTGCCCGAGGGCGAGAGCAACGTCGAGAGCGTCTGCTCCGTGTAGTTCCACTTGCTGATGGTGACGCCGTCGAGCAGCTCGCGCTGCTTGTCTCCATCCCACCAGATGGCGAAGTTCATCGGGCCGGGGCGCGTGCCGATGTTCTGGCCGGTGGAGCTGTAGAGCGTGCTCGAGTTGGACGCCCACGCCTCGGCGCCGGGGTAGCGCGGATCGATGTCGGCGGAGATGCCGCGGCCGACGTCGCTGGAGGCGGAGCTCGTCCAGATGCGCTGGCCGGTGCGCCCGTCGAGCATCGCGGCGCCGATGCCGCCGTTGCTGCCCGGGCTCTCATGGACACCGAACCGCTCGAGGCCAGGGCGCGACGGGATGAGATCAGAGACGTGCATCGCGTCGCCATGGCCGAGGCCACTGGTCCACAGCCGCGTGCCGTTGTCGTCCAAGGCCATGGCGCCGTACAGGATTTCATCGCGGCCGTCGCCATCGACGTCGGCGATGCTCAGCTGATGGTTGCCCTGGCCGGTGGAGCTTGAGTCGCCGAGCGCCCGGCTGTCGAACAGCCAGCGCTGGGTGAGCGAGCCGTTGCGGAAGTCCCAGGCGGTGACGGTGGTGCGGGTGTAGTACCCGCGCGCCATGATGATGCTGGGACGGCTGCCATCGAGATAGGCGGTGGCGGCGAGGAAGCGGTCGACGCGGTTGCCGTAGTTGTCGCCCCAGATGCTGTTGAGCTGGCTCGACGAAGGATTCTGCGTGTCGGGGTGGCGCGGCACGACGTAGTTGACGGTGGACAGCGCGCGGCCGGTGGTGCCTTCGAACACGGTGAGGAATTCGGGGCCGGCGAGGACGTAACCCCCGCTGTTGCGATGGTCCGCGCTCGCATTGCCGATGACGCGGCCCTGGCCGTCGACGGTGCCGTCGGCGGTCTTCATCACGACCTCGGCGCGGCCGTTGCCGTCATAGTCGAACACCTGGAACTGCGTGTAGTGCGCGCCCGCGCGGATGTTGCGGCCGAGGTCGATCCGCCACAGCCGGGTGCCGTTCAATTGATAGGCGTCGAGGTAGACATTGCCGGTGTAGCCCGATTGGCTGTTGTCCTTGGCGTTGGTCGGGTCCCACTTCAGCACGAGCTCGTACTGGCCATCGCCATTGAGATCGCCGACGCTCGCGTCGTTCGCCACATAGGTGTAGGCGACGCCGTCGGGCGTGGTGCCGCCGGCGGGCTTCTGCAGTGGGAGGTTGAGATAGCCGCCAGACCAGATCGCGGCCACGGGGGAGGCCGCCTGCTCGCTGCCGTTCACGACCGCGCGAACGGTGTAGGTGGAGCTCGACGTGCCCCGCGTGTCACGCATGTTGGTGCGGTCGGTGAGCGGATCCGTCGTGAGCCTGGTGCCATCGCGGTAGACGTGGAAGCCGACGCCGGCCGGGTCCGTGGCCAGCAGGCGCCAGGAGACCAGGGTGCCGCCGTTCGACGCGGGCACGGCAACGACGCCGCGTCCAAGCGTCTCACGCTGGTACTGGGCGGTGGCGGGGGTGGCAGTACCAACGATCGCGGCGCCTGCCAGCAGGCAAGCGGCGCGGCCAAACAGGAGATGTCTGAGCATGATAGGGGTCCACTTCAGGAACACGTTCCAGGACTTCGTTCTGCTCACCGGGCTGGAACTGTCGCGGCATATGGCGGCCCAGGTGCCTCCGCCAGGGGTGAAACCACTCGCGAGGCATGCATCAATAGACGAAGGGCCAGCCCTGGGAGTCGTAACCGATGAGGTTGATCCCCAGCGTGGGCGCACCGCTGTCCGTGTAGTAGTGATACACCAGTACGTCCGCGTCATTGTCCGTCAGCACCGCCTGATGCCCAGGGCCGTGGATCGAGCCGTGCCCGGCCAGGATCTCGGTTCCCCCGCCGGCGGTCATCGCCGTGCCATTGCGGTCCACGAACGGCCCGGTCACGCTCGTCGAGCGGCCGACCATGATCCGGTAGGTGCTCGATGCGCCCTGGCAGCACCGATCGAACGACACCCACAGGTAGTAGTACGACCCGCGCTGGGTGAGGAAGGGCGCCTCGATTGCTCCTCCGCCGCGCCCGGCGATGGAACGGACCGTGTTGTCCGAGCGCTTGCCGGTAGAGGCGTCGAGCGCGATCATCTTGAGCCCCGACCAGAACGAGCCGAACGTCAACCACCAGCGGCCCTGCGGGTCGACGTAAAGGTTGGGATCGATGGCGTTGTAGTCATTGCCCGGCGAGGACTCGATCACCAACCCCTGATGGGTCCACGAACCGGAGGCGCCGGTCGTGCTGGTGGCCAGGAAGATCGCCGAGCGGTTCGAGCCGAACGTCGAGGCCGAGTAGTAGAGGTAGTAACGGCCGTTCCGGTAGGAGATGTCCGGAGCCCAGAGGTCGCGGCTGCCGCCGGTGTATGTGGTGGTCCAGGCCGCGCCGTTCGGGAAGACCGCGCCCGCGTTGCGGAAGGCCGTGCGGTCGGCCGACGTCTTGAGCTGCAAATTGGGTCCCGTGGACACGGCCAGGTACGTCCCCGCCGGGGTCTTGACCATGGAAGGATCGTGGATGCCGATGTCGCCGGTGACGCGTCCGGGATTCGGGTACGCGGCCAGCGAGTCCGCGAGGGGGGCCTCGGTCGCGGCCATCGTCAGGGAGGCTGTGGTGAGAACCGCCAAACCTGCAAACCCGTATTTTCTAGTCATCCCGGCATTGTTAGCGCTCACATGGCGACGAATCAATGTAGGCAATGGCCGCTCTTGGCTCACATGGCGACAAAGCAATGTAGGCAAGGGCCGCTCTTGGCTCTCGGAGGAGTAGCTAAAAGCCCAGCCACCCTTTCGGATGGCTGGGCTTGTCTCCCACAAGACATCAAGGATTGATTCCTCTCCGCGGTGCTGATGCCCAAGCCACCGACCAGGGGGTGAGCGCCTCCGCGCCCCGTCTACCCCTTGGCGACCCGGCTCCGGCCCCGCGGCAACGTGGCCTCCCGCCGGGAGGGGAGCCGCACCACCTCGGCTCCGCCCTCATCGGACTTGCGCGCATAACGCCGCTGGATGGAGGGAAGCAGGTACTCCGAGAAGGCCTTCTCGAAGTCATACTGGGGGAGGAATCCCCAGTCCGCGCGGGCCGCGCTGTCATCCACATCCGCCGGCCAGGAATCGACGATTCCCTGGCGCAAGGCATTGGGGTCGTATGAAATCCGGGCGTCCGGGAACGCCCGCACCACGGCCTGCCGGATCTCCTCCGCGGAGGGATTGAACGCCGCCAGGTTGTAGGTGCTGCGCGACAACCGCTCATGCGGAGCCGCCGCCAGCCGCAGCAGTGCCTCGACGCCGTCTGGCATGGCCATGAAGGGAATACGCGTGTCCGGCCGGACGAAGCATGCGTAGGGCAGTCCCTGGGCCGCGGCGTGGAGCATCTCCGGCGCGAAGTCCGACGTCCCTCCCGAGGGGACGGTCTGCGCGGAGATGAGGCCCGGGAAGCGCACGCACCGGAAGTCCACCCGCCCGCTGACCGGCTCCACCGACAATTGCTTGTAGCGCCGCGCGTAGTAGTCGCCGAGGTGCTCGCAATACAGCTTGTTGCACCCATACATCGTGCTCGGGCGCGTCCACTCGTCTTCCTTCAACCGCCCGGCCGCCTGCTTGGTCCGCACGTCCGGCAGGCCATAGGCGGCGATGGACGAGGGATAGAGGAAGGTGACGGGCCGTCCCCGCGCCTCTCCAGCCCGCTGGGCCATCTCCAACAGCTTCACCGTGCCTTCCACATTCACCTGATGGGCCATCACCGGCACGAGCTCGGACCGGGTGGAGAGCAGCGCCGCGAGGTGGAAGATGCGATCGATCTGGAACTGCTCGAACAGCCGCTCCAGCAGGCCCTGGTCCAGGATGGAGCCGGTGATTTCATGGTCCACGCGGGAGGCAATACCCGGCTCGAGCCGGTTCACGTCCAGGGCGATGATGGTCCGCTCGCCTTCGGCCGACAGACGCGCGATGAGACCGTGACCGATTTCTCCGCCGGCACCTGTGATGAGGACGCTTTTCATGGGTATGTCTCGGGGACGCTCGGGTGCTGAACCGCCGCGCCCACCCCCTTTTCCGGGCTGGGCACTCAATGCAGTGATGACGTCGTTTTCCATTATTCCAGGATTATGTCTGTGACGTCAAGCCAGGCCCCGGCGCAGCCCATGTGGGGGTAATACATACAGAGGTCAGACCCTCCACCTTGCGGACGGGTTTGCGCTTCTGATAAATCCAGAATTCAAAGTTTCACGCCCCTGTGAGGATTTTTGAAGATGCGTGCCCTATCCGAGAGTTTTTGCCTGCGAGACAACGCACTCCCGCGCTCCCGGCTCGTCGAGCACCACCTCACCCACGGTGAGGGTCAAGGCCTCATCTCGGCCCTTCCGTCCCAGCCCAAGTCCAACGAGATGGATGCCTGGCGCCAGCGCGAGGCGTGCGCGCGGGCGCTGCGCAATGCCAGCTCATCCGCGTTGCTGGAGCGGATCCGGCAGTTGCGTGACAGCGAAATCCCGGCCCTGGTGGTCAAGGGGTTTCCCATCAACACCGTGCTCCCGCCCACCCCGCCGGATGGATTCATCGACATCAACCAGGTCTCCCAGCCGCTGGAGATCCTGCTGGGGATGTTCGAGGCCATGGGGGTTTCTCCTGTCGGCTATGCGGGGGAGAACCGCGACTGCTTCATCCGGCACGTCGTGCCGTCCAAGGAGTCGCTGAACGAGGTCAGCTCCCACGGCTCGTTGATGCCTTTGAGTTGTCATATCGACAATCCACATCTGCCCATTGGCAACGAGCCGTGCGAGGCGGAGTGCTCCGCGCCCAACTACATCGCCTGGCTTGGCCTGCGGTGTGACACCACCGTGCCGACGTCCGTGGTCCTGCTGGAGGACGTGCTGTCGGCGCTGCCCGCCTTCGTGGTGGAGTCGCTCAAGAAGCCCAGCTTCGACATCCTCCGGCCGCCCTCCTTTGGCGCGGGGGCCGTGGAGCATCGCCGCGCGCCCCTGCTGGTGCCGGATGCCAGGGGAGCCCTGTGCACCCGGTATGGCTTCGCCCACCCCACGGATGCCGAGTCCGCCTACGCCATGGAGCTCTTCTCGCTGGTCGCCAACGACGCGCGCATGGCGCACCATGTCCTGCTCCCGCCTGGGGACATGCTGATCATCAACAACCAGAAGGTCCTGCATGCGCGCAACACCTTCGTGCCCCGCTACGACGGCACGGACCGGTGGCTGCTGCGGCTCTATGGGGTGAACCAGCTCCAGAGCCACTGGATGAGCGAACACCAATTGCCCTATCTGGTCCGGGCCTAGGTTCACGCACATGGCGATGTCAACTGAAACCAAGAGTCTGTGGCTTGGCTCCATCGGAGTCCTGACCTTCGCGCTCACGCTGCCCATGACGCGCATGGCGACCGGCTCGGCGCTCGAGCCAGCGCTGTCGCCCTGGTTCGCCAGCTTCGGCCGGGCCGCGTTCGCGGGGTTGCTCTCGGTGGTCTACCTGTTGGCCACCCGTGCTCCCCGCCCCACGCGGGAGGATGCCGTGCCCCTGGTCTGCGCGGCGGTGGGCAACGGGCTGGCCTGGCCCATCCTGCTGGCGCTGGGCCTGCGCTACGTGGAGTCCGTCCACGCCTCGGTCATCACCGGCATTCTTCCGCTCGCGACGGCGGCCCTGGCGGCCCTGGTGTTCCGCCGCAGGCCCTCGCTGGGCTTCTGGTTCTTCGCGATCCTGGGCGCCGCGCTCGTCGTCACCTTCGCCTGGCTGCGCGGCGCCGGCGTCAGCGTGGCGGGCGTCAGCGTGCACTGGGCGGACTCGCTGCTGGTGCTGGCCGTCCTGTCGGCGGCGTTCGGCTACGCCTTCGGCGCCAAGCTGTCTCAGCGGTGGAAGGGGGAGCATGTCATCTGCTGGATGCTCGTGCTGCTGCTGCCCATCTCGGTGCCGTGCACCCTCGCCAACTGGCCCCAGTCGCCCATCCCCCTGTCCGCCTGGGGAGGCTTCTTCTACATCTCGGTCTTCTCGATGTGGCTGGGGATGTTCGTGTGGTACCGGGCGCTCGCGATGGGAGACGCGGTGCGGGTCAGCCAGCTCCAGCTCGCCCAGCCCTTCCTCTCCATCCTGCTGTCCGCGCCCCTGCTCGGTGAGAAGCTGGATCCGATGACCCTGGTCTTCGGCCTGGCGGTGATCGTCACGGTGTTCTTCGCCAAGCGCATGCCCACCCAGACGAGCGTTGCCCCTCCCGCGGTGGCGGCCTCCCGCGCCTGAGCAGCGCGGAAGAAGCGCGGGACACGCCGTCATGCGTTCCCCCCATTCAACAACGCTCGCGCCGTGGCGAGAAACTGCTCCAGCCTGCGGGCCACCGTCCGGCGAGAGAGGCCCAGAATCCCAGCGAGCTCGGTCTGCTCGAGGCCATCCACCAGAACGCCAACGGCCACCACGCACGTGGTCTCATCGAAGCGACTCAGGAGCTGCTGCGTCAGCTTTCGCTCCGAGAAGCTCTCGGGCGCCACGCTGGAGGCGACATCGAGGGACAACTGGCTCAGCTTGTCCCGGTGGAGATGGGCGTTCCGAACCCGATTCAGACAATGGTGCGTCGCCACGCGGTGGATCCATGCCGCGGCGTGCTCGCGATCCTGGAGCCGCCGGGCGGAGAACAGCTTCACGAAGACCTCATGCGTGGCGTCCCGGGCCTCCTCCGGGTCGCGGAGAACGGCCAGGCACTGGCGATGGATCGCCGGAGCGAAGTCCCGATAGAGCGAGGCAATCTGCTCGCGATTTCCATTCCACGACGTACCGATAGGGGCGCCTCGCGAAAGAGCATGGGAGAGGCGCGGGTCTCGAGTCCCCGCGCCTCCGGTCCGCCAGCCAACCGTCTGGCGCCCTTCACCGTCAACGAATACCGACGTCCGTACCGTCCGAGGCGGCACCCTTTCCGGGCGATCCGGTTGCAAGGCGGAAGCCGGAACGGTCCGTGGGATTCGCTCCCCCCACGAACACCGGGGCTCCGGTCAGCTCGCCGCTCTGGGCGTCCCGCCGAAGGAGGTTGTGATGGCGCTCCGCCACGGTGGAGCCGTTGGACACCGAGATTTCGGTCGCCACGTTGTCGACGATGACCGTGCCCCGCCCGACGTCGTCCGCCGTCTTGCGAGTGATGTCGATGAGCCCGCAGGGGAGGTTCCAGTCGCACGCCCCGTACTGCAGCGTATTGTGGCGGACGATGGAACCGTCATCCGAGTAGAGCTCGATGGCCCACGGGCGGCCGCGCAGATCCAGCACGTTGTCTTCGATGACCGCGCGCTCGACGCCGTCGTAGGCGACGATGCCCGTAGCACAGTTGAGGAAGTAGTTGCCTCGAACCACCGCGCCCGGAGCTCCGAGCAGCTGGATCGAGTCGGTGTGGTTGGGACCGTTCTCCTGGATGTCCTTGAACTGATTGTTGAGGATGTTGACCCCCACCCCCGTCTGGATGCCGTCCGCGTCGCCCCCCTCGAAACGCGAGTTCTGGATGGTGACACCGGAGGGTGTCGAGCTGCTGTAGGGCAGGTGGATGCGTGCCGGTACGGAGCCAGTGGGGGCGTTGATGTCGAGGTGCGTGTTGCCGTCGAACAGGATGTTGGAGTTGGCCACCCCGTCAATCGTCGCGGCGCCCGTGAAGCGGCTGCCGGTGATCGTCACGTCGCGAGTCGAGCCCAGCAGCACGGCCGAGGTGATGGTGAGTCCTTCGAGACGGACGTTGTTCGCGCCGTTGAAGCGGACCGCCAGGGTGGCGGTGGCCCCGCTCTGGGGCTTGACGGTGACCATTCCAGGCTTGGTGCCCGCGGCGAACGTGCCGTAGCTCCCGGTTGCCAGGCAGATCGTCTGCCCGGCGGTGGCCGCGCTCCACTGGCTCGCCAGCGTCGCCGCGTTGGTGGCGGTCCGGTCGCAGGTGCTGGAAGCAGAAGGAGGCGGCGGAGCCGTGCTGGAGCCCTGGACGTGGGCGGAGCCTTCGCCTCCACACCCCCAGGCAAGCCACGAGAGGGCGAGCATGAAGGCCGCGCCGGCGGTGCGTCCTGAACGATTGATACTGGGTTGCATGTGCGTACTCCCTTTCCGGTTGTGGGGAGAGACACACGCGAGCCCGGCCAGATGTGACACTCGACGAGAACGCCGAGGAAAAACAGTGGGGACAGCGGCTCACGAGCGACATGGGGACGCACTCTCCCCTCCCCTCCCGCTAGGCCTCGTCCCGCACGTTGCCGGGCCCACCGGCCAGCAGCAGCCCCGGAGCGGACTCCGGGTGCGCGGGCCCCAGTTGCGCGGTGCCATAGCGCAGCCGTCTCGCGGCGGGCAGCCACACGGCCCGCTTCGTCCTCCGGGGCAGCAGCGCGGCCAGCCGCATCATCCACCGGTGCGCCCGGCCGGGGTACACCAGGGGCTCGGCGCGCTCGAAGCCCGCGAGCGCCTCGCTCGCGCACCGGGCCACTGGGATGCGCAGCCACGCCGCCAACGGGCCTTCCGGGGGCTGCGCCGCCTCGTCGCCGCCGGTGTCCACGGGCCCGGGCGCCACCTGCGTCACCACCACCCCCGTCCCCAGCAGCTCCAGCCGCAGCGCCTCGGTGAAACCATCCAGGAAGCGCTGGGTGGCGGCGTACACGGCCAGGCCCGGCACGAACGCGCTCCCCCCGCCCGAACCGATGTTGAGGATGCCTCCCCGCTTGCGCTCCACCATGCGCCGCACCAACCGGCGCGTCAGCAACAGGGGCGCCGTCATGTTCGCCTGCACCATCTGGTGGATGCGCGGCCAGCTCTCCTGCTCATAGAGGCCGTAGTCCCCCATGCCCGCGTTGTTCACCAGCACGTCCACCCGGATGAGGTTGCGGCGCAGCGAGTCCAACAGCGTGTCCACGTGCTCCGGCTGGGAGAGATCACACTGCTCCACCCACACCCCGAGTGTGGGGTTGAGTGCGAGCAACTCCTCTCGCAAGGCGTCCAACCGCTCGCCGCTGCGGGCGACGAGCACGAGCGTCCTCGCCCTCCTGGCGAGCTGGCGGGCGAGTTCGCGGCCAATTCCCGACGAGACACCCGTGATGAGCACGGTGCCGGAATCGATAGGTGGACGCATGGGCTCCTCTCTGGCTCGGGCAGATGGGAAAGCTAGCGCGCTCCCGTCCCGGGTGCAGACACCCGGCTTGCCTGGATGCCCTCCCTGCCAGTCGAAAGTGGCGACATTGCATTCACTCCGAGTCGTACCCAGGAGTAGATTGAGCAGAGCCCCCTCCTTGGTGGAGGACAGGCACACCCGGAGGGACGTCCATGAGCACGCCTACTCGTATCCTCGTGCCGGTGGATTTGATGGAGGGCTCCCAGGCCATCGTCGAGTACGCGGTCGCGCTGGGCCGGCCGTTCAACGCGGCCATCGAAGTGCTGCACGTCTGGGAGCCACCCCAGTACGTGGCGCCGGATCTGCTCGTGGCCGCGCCGGGTTGGACGCCCCAGCCGCTGGAGAAGGAGGCGCTCGCGGCGACCCGGCAGTCCCTGGAGAACTTCGTTGGCTCCATCCAGGGCGCGGGCACCCTCCCCCTCACCCAGAAACTGGTGATGGGCGAGCCGTCCGCGGCGGTGATCCAGGTGGCCGAGTCGGGCGGGTTCAACCTCATCGTCATGGGCACCCATGGGCGCCGGGGTCTGCCGCGCCTGCTGCTGGGCAGCGTGGCGCAGCGGGTCGTCTCCCGGGCGCCCTGCCCCGTCCTCACGCTGCACGTGCCCACGACGAAGTAGGCACGCGCCGCGCGTCCGTCAGGACTTCTTGAGGTCGCGCTCGCCGAGGTTGGTGGCGCCCACCCAGCGCATGCGGTTGAAGCCATCCAGGTTCTTGTTGGCGACGATCTGGAAGCACGTGGACGAGCCCTGGGCGGCGATCTGCACGGACCAGCCCAGGAACATCTGCCAGGTGCGGAACCACCACTCGCCATAGGTCTTCACGACCTCGGCGCGATTGGCCATCCAGTTGTCATACCAGCGCGAGATCGTCAGCGAGTAGTGGATGCCCACGTTCTCCACGCTGTGGATCTCGAACCCCGCGCTCTCCAGGTTGCTCACCACGAAGGACAGCGGCATGGACGCATCCGCGCCGGGGAAGATGTACTTGTTCATGAACAGGCCCCACACGAGATCCTCGAAGTGGAAGCCCAGCGCGCCCTTCTTCGCGCGCAGTCCGGCGATCTGCAG
This sequence comes from Cystobacter fuscus DSM 2262, assembly GCF_000335475.2. Lineage (NCBI taxonomy): Bacteria > Pseudomonadati > Myxococcota > Myxococcia > Myxococcales > Archangiaceae > Cystobacter > Cystobacter fuscus. The sequence continues at coordinate 113,223 of NZ_ANAH02000026.1, forward strand.
GTAGAACAGCCCGTCGTCGGTGAGCATCCCGTGGATCTGCCGCATGAAGGCCTGGAAGTTCTTCACGCCCACGTGCTCGGCCATCTCCAGGCAGGAGATCTTGTCGTAGGGCCCCGCGGGAATGTCGCGGTAGTCCAGCGTGAGGATGCGGGCGCGATCGCTCACGCCCATGCGGGAGATCTGCTCGGTGGCGTACGCGGCGCCCTGCTTCGCGATGGTGACGCCCGTCGCGTCGACGCCCTGGTTCTTCGCCGCCGTGGCCACCAGCGTTCCCCAGCCACAGCCGATGTCGAGGAAGCGCTCGCCCTGGCGCAGATGCAGCTTGTCCGCCACCAGCTGCATCTTCTGATCCTGCGCCTCTTCCAGGCTCTGGTTGGGCGAGGTGAAGAAGCCCGCCGTGTAGATCATCCGCGGGCCGAGGAACCAGCCGAAGAAGTCATTGCCGCGATCGTAGTGCTCGCGGGCGATGCGCACGTCCTGCTCCTGCGAGTGGATGAGCACCTCGGGCAGGAAGCGGGTGAAGAGGAACTTGAAGTGCTCGGCGACGGGCGTGTAGTCGACCACCTTGTGCCGCTCGCGGATGAAGGCGAGGAAGTCGCCCTCGATGTCGAGGCGCTGGTGGATGTAGTCCTCGATGAGGGTCGCCATGGGGACCTTGCCCCCGGCGTAACGAGCGGTGATGGATGGGTCCTTCGGGTTCAGTCGGAACGAAACGGGCGCGTCCATGCAACCTCTTGTGGATGGGCTCATTGTCCGCGGGGGACGGGAGCCGGTTGGGCGCGCACTCTAGGAGATGCCGCATCGCGGCGTGCGGAAAACAGCTTACTCCCCGCTTTAGCGGGACTCGGCGGTCCGCGCGGGCTCGCCCTCGGGCGCGTCACCCGCGCTCGTGAGCGGCTTCAACTGCTCGCGCATCTGGAGGATCTGCTCGCGGGCCATCGTCTTGAGCCGCTCCAGATCCGCGAGCGTCATGCCCTTGGTGGAGATGGGTGTGCCCACCGTCACCAGGGCGCGCGCGGTGGCGAAGCGCCAGGAGTGTTTGGGCAGCGCGCGGCGCGTGCCGCTCACCGCCAGGGGCAGCACGTCCGCGCCCGTCTCGATGGCCAGCCGGAAGGCACCATCCTTGAAGGGCAACAGCTCGTCGGTCTTCGAGCGCGTGCCCTCGGGGAAGATCATGATCGGCATGCCCTTGTCGAGCCAGCGCTTGCAGATGCCCATGGCCTGCATGGCCGAGTCCTTCTCGCCCCGGCGCACGGGGATGTCGCCCGCGAGCCACATGCTCCAGCCCACCACGGGAATCTTCAGCAGCGACGCCTTGGCCATCCACTTCATCTCCCAGGGCAGCATGGAGATGATGAAGGGATCCGCGTTGGACTCGTGGTTGCTCACCACGACGGTACGGGGCGCGGGGCGCACGTACGTGCCATGGATGCCGAACTTCCAGAAGGGGTTGAGTCGGGCGGCGGTGGTGCCCATGAGCCGGAAGGCGCGTCCCGTCACCACCTTGCGCTTGTCGAACGGCCAGGTGATGACCGCCAGGGGAGCCTGGATGCAGAAGCCCGTCAACGACACCAGGCCGGTTTCCAACCACGCGTACATGGAGAGCAGTGCATTCATGGGAGTGCCCCCCCGCCTATCAGCGACGGACCTTGGGGTCTAGATCCACGCTCACCGGACAGTGATCCGAGCCGAGCACGTGCGGGTGGATGGCGGCGCGCTTGACGTAGGGCATGGCCCCGGGCGAGGCGAGCACGTAGTCCAGGCGCCAGCCCACGTTGCGCTCGCGCACCCCGAAGCGCTGGCTCCACCAGCTGTAGTGCCCTGCCCCCTTCTCGAAGTGGCGGAAGGTGTCCACCCAGCCCGCGCGCAGCCAGCGGCAGAACTCCTGGCGCTCCTCCAGGAGGAAGCCACTCGTCTCCCGGTTGTCCTTGGGCCGCGCCAGGTCGATCTCTTGATGCGCCGTGTTGAAGTCGCCCACCACCACGATGCGCTCGCCGTCGCGCAGGCCCTTCTCCAACAGCTCGAAGAGACGGCGATAGAAGGCCAGCTTGAAGGGCACGCGGCTGTTGTCGCGCTCCTTGCCGTTGCCATTGGGGAAGTAGCAGTTCACCACCGTGAGCCGGCCGAAGCGGGCCACCTGCAGCCGGCCCTCCGTGTCCATCTCCTCCACGCCCAGCACGGACACCACGTCGTCCGGCGTCTTGCGCGAGAACAACCCCACCCCGCTGTAGCCGGGGCGCTTCGCCGACACGATGTGCGCCATGCGCCACCCCTCGGGCTGGCGCACCTCCTCGGGGAGCTGCTCCTCCCGGGCGCGCACCTCCTGCACCCCCACCACATCCGCCTTCTCGGCGGCCAACCAGTCGAGGAAGCCCTTCTTGTGGGCCGCCCTCAAGCCATTCACGTTCCAGGAAACGATCCGCACGGTACGGCTTCTTTGCCCAAGCGGCCCGGGTACGGCAAGGCCCTCTCTCTACGCCCCGCTCGCCCTGCCCGGCCAGGCCGGCCCCACGCCGTGTGCCTGACGGAAGGCCCGTATGCTCCGGGCAATCTCCTCGCCCGCCTCCAACAACCCGGCGTGGCCCGCGTCCTCCACCAGCACCCAGTCCGCGCCGGGCAGGCACTCGCGCATGCGCGACATCTCGCGCAGCGGCACGAGCAGATCATCCTGGGCGGCGATGATCTGCGTGGGCACCTGGAGCGTGTGCAGCACGTCCCACGATTGCGGCCCCTCGAGCAGCCCGCGCATCGTCAGCCAGTAGGTGCGCGGATCCATGAGGCGCAGGGCCTCGAGGAACACCTGGATCTCCTCGCGAGGCGCCCGCGCCCGTAACAGGCCCGTGACCCGGGCGAACGAATAGGCCCAGCGCGAGGCGACCAGGGGCTGGACGACGGGGGCCAGCCGGGGCACCAGGGGCGTCAACCCCGCGAAGGCCCGTGCCAGGGTGGCCTGTCCCCCCGGCAGGGGAACCACCCAGTTCCGCGGGTCCGGCACGGAGGGACTCCCCGCCACGAGCGAGACGGCGGCCACCAGCTCCGGCCGGCGCCGGTACAACTCCAACAACACCCGGACGCCCATGGAGAAGGCCACGTGGTGGAGCGGGCGCCCATTGCCCTCGGCCATCACCTGTTCGGTGACGCGCTCCAGGTCGTCCACCTGGGCACGCAGCGAGTAGTCCTCCCCCGGGGGCAGCTCGCTCCGGCCATGGCCCCGGTAGTCCCAGTGCACCACCCGGTGATCGCGCTCCAGGTCCATGACGAGGTGGCGCCAGAAGTTCTCCGTCGTCCCGATGCCATTGGTGAGCAGCACGGCCGGGCGGGACAGGAACTCCGGAGCGGGCTCGCCCTGGGCGGCCGCGTGCGTGTGATAAGCGACGCGGGTACCATCCGGCGCGGTGATGAAGCGGGTGAGATAGCTGTAGGGCATGTGCCCCCCACCATTCTGATGCTTTCCCGGCGCCGCAAGGCCCCGCGTTCACTATCGTGCGCCACCCCTCATGACTTCCGTCACCTTCCCGTCCCCGCTCGCGCGCTGGCTCGAACCCCGCCCCCCCGGCGCGGACGCCCCCCCGGCCGTCGTCGCCGTGGGGACGATGAACTTCGGAGGCCGCACGCCCGCGCCCGAGGCCCGGCGCATCGTGGAGCGCGCCCTGGAGCGCGGCGTGCCCTTCTTCGACACCTCCAACTCCTACAACCACGGCGAGGCGGAGCGCCTGCTGGGCCCGTCGCTGCGAGGCCGGCGCGAGCAGGTGGGCATCGCCACCAAGGTGGGGCTGGCGCGCATCCGAGGCAAACCCGAGGGCCTGGGCGGAGCGCATCTGGTGCGCGCGGTGGAGGAGAGCCTGAGGCGGCTGCGCACGGAGTACGTGGACGTGCTCTACCTGCACGCGCCGGACGCGGCCACGCCGGTGGAGGAGACGCTCGAGGCCGTGCACGGCCTGCTCACCGCGGGCAAGGTGCGGCACTGGGGGGTGTCCAACCACGCCGCCTGGCAGATCCTCGAGCTCAACGGGCTGTGCGCCGGGCGCGGCATGCCCCGCCCGGTGATTTCCCAGGTGCTCTACAACGTGCTCGTGCGGCAGGTGGAGGTGGAGTACCTGCCCTTCACGCGCCGCCATCCCCTGCACACCACCGTCTTCAACCCGCTGGCGGGCGGGTTGCTCTCCGGCCGCTACGCGCCGGGCGCCCCCATCACCCCGGGCTCGCGCTTCGAGGGCAACCGCCTGTACCAGAGCCGCTACTGGTCCCCGCCGCTGCTGGACATGGCCGCGCGCCTGCGCGACGTGGCCGGGCAGGCGGGACTGTCGCTGGTGGCGCTCGCCTATGGGTGGCTCGTGGGGCGGCCCGGGGTGGACTCGGTGCTCGCGGGCCCGGGGACGGTGGAGCACCTGGACGCCGCGCTGGACGCCTGCGCCCGGCCCCTGCCCGAGGACGTGGCCCGGCGCGTGGACGAGCTCTACCGGGAGTGGCAGGGCACGGACGCCAGTTACGTGAGGTGAACATGCTGGCGGTGGATGCGAAGACCTTCGAGATCACGGACGTGCTGGCGCACTACGCCGAGCACGGCTACGCGCGGCTGGGCCGGGTGCTCGACGCGCACGGGCTCGAGCTGCTGCGCGAGCGCGCGGACGACTTGATGCTCGGCCGGGTGAGCTACCCGGGTTTCTTCTGGCAGATGGACGCGCCCACCGGGCGCTACGAGGACGCGCCGCTGGGGCTCGGCTGGCAGGGGCCCTCGCTGGACTACCGCAAGCTGGAGAAGCTGGAGAAGGACGAGCGCTTCCTCGCATGGATGCAAAACCCCCTCTTCGAGCGCATCGCCCGCGCGCTGCTGCCGCCCGGAGACATCTCGCTCTACCGGGCCATCCTCTTTCACAAGGGCCAGCGCGGCGGCAGCGAGGTGCCGTGGCACCAGGATGGAGGCAAGCTGTGGGGCCTCACCCGGGACCCCGAGCTCCAGGTGTGGACGGCACTGGATGACGCACCTCGGGACGGCGGCTGTCTGGAGGTGGTGCCCGGCAGCCACCGCTGGGGACTGGCCACGCCGCTCGGAGGCGTGGTGCCTCCGGATCAGGTGGCGGCCCGGGGTGCCGAGCGCCTCGGGGTGGCCCTGCCGGTGGAGGCCGGGGAAGTGGTGTTGCTGCACAATTACGTCTGGCATCGCTCGGGGCCGAGCCGCACGGGCCAACGCCGCCGGGGCTTCTCCGCCTGCTATATGGACGAGGCCACCCGCTGCGTGCGCAAGAAGAAGGCCCCCCGGGACTTCTTCCCCCTCTTTCGCGCTGGAGAGCACCCATGACGGCTCAGACCGTCGAACTCAACGGAGTCCGCGTCCTCGAACTGCCCGCCGAGGGCCCCCGGCTCCGGGACGCCATCGAGCTCATCACCCTGGCCTCCGAGCACCAGGCGGACCTGGTGGCGATCCCCGCCGGGCGCCTGGACGAGGACTTCTTCAAGCTGGCCACGGGGGTGGCCGGAGAGCTCGTCCAGAAGTTCGTCAACTACCGCCTGCGGCTCGCCATCCTGGGCGACATCTCCGCCCGGGTGGCGGAGAGCAACGCCCTGCGCGGCTTCGTCATCGAGGCGAACCGCGGCCAGCAGCTCTGGTTCCTGGAGGATCGGGAGGCCCTGGCGGCGCGCCTGCGTTGATCCAGGAAGTGGTAGACTTCAGCGCCGAATGAAGTCAGACGGTTCGGCGCCGCGTGCCCTGTTCCAGCTGAAGAGGAACAACTACTTCGCCTGCGCGGCGCTGTTGTTGGTTTGCGGCGTGCTCCTCCACCTGCCGGTGTTCACCGCCTATGTCCGGCTCGCGCCAATGCTGCTCGCCTGGGCGGTGGGCTTCGTGGCGCTCGGAGCGGGCGTGGGCGCCGGATGGATTCCGGTGAAGGTCTCGGGCGTGTGCGCGGGCCTCATCGGCATCCTCGCCAACACGTGGCTCATCCACCTCACCGGAGGGCTGAACAGTCCCTTCTTTCCGGCGCTCGCGACCATACCGTTGCTCATCGCCATGTACACCCCGGATGCCTGGTGGCCCACGCTGGTGAGCGGCACGGCCATGCTGGGCTCGGTGGCGTTCCTGGACACGATGGCCCACCTGCCGGTGGAGGTGATGGTGCCGCAGCTGCTCGCCCTCGCCATCATTGGCGGGGTGGCCCTCTTTGGTTCGCGCACCTACCGGCGCATGTGGGACGCGCAGAAGGCGGCGCAGCAGGAGCGCTTGCACGCGCTGGAGCAGCTCGCGGAGAGCGAACGCCGCCGGGTGCGCGTCGAGCGCGAGCGCGCCGAGGTGGAGCGGCTGGTGTTGGTGGGGCAGCTCGCCGCCGGGGTGGCCCACGAGGTGAACAATCCCCTGTCCTTCGTGAAGTCCAACCTGAGCTACCTGGAGCGGGAGGCGAGGGCCTTCGGCACGGAGCTGGACCGGGCGGAGCTGTGTGACGTGCTCGCCGAGACACGGCATGGGGTGATGCGCATCGAGCAGATCGTCACGGATCTGCGCGGCTTCTCCCGCGGCGACGAGGGCAACCAGGAGGTGGGGATGCCGGAAGAAGCGCTGAACGAGGCGAGGCGGCTGGCATCGGTGCGCCTGCGCAACCTGGCCGAGGTGACGGTGGATGTGCCTCCGGGGTTGCCACCGGTCCAACTGGGACATCGGCACATGGTGCAGGTGCTCCTGAACCTGCTGGTCAACGCCGCGGACGCGGTGGAGATGGTGACGCCCTCGCGTCCGGCCCGCATCGGCGTGGGGGCGCGGCGGGTGGACGGCGGGGTGCGGGTGGTGGTGGAGGACAACGGCCCGGGATTTCCTCCCGAGGTGCTGGCGCGGCTCTTCGAGCCCTTCTTCACCACCAAGCCCCCCGGCAAGGGCACCGGGTTGGGGCTCGCCCTGTGCCGGGAGTACGTCACGCGCGGCGGCGGCACGCTCCACGCGGAGAACCGCCCCGAGGGCGGTGCCCGCTTCGTCCTGATGCTGCCCGTGTGCCTGGAGCGTCCCTCGGCGAGGGGGTGATTCCGAGGCCACCCGGCTTCGCCCGCTTGTCTGGTGGGTGGGCGGCGCGAGACGACGGGGTGACGCACCGGGAGGCGGCACCCCTACGTTGAGGGGTCCTCATCCCGGGAGCCTCGAATGACCCGCATGCATCGACACGTTGGCGGCCTGTTGAGCACGCTGGCGCTGGTATCCGCCGAGCCCGTTTCAGGTGCCCCGTCCCCCGCGCCTCCCGCTCCGGAGACGCTGCGCTTCACCGATGATGGGCGCATTCCCAACTCGCGCTTCCCGGTGTTGATCTACCGCGCCGTGCTGCCCCCGGAGACGGAGGATCTGGCCGGGGCCTTCGAGACGCTGTTCCGGCGGCACGGCTGGCCCGCCCAGTGGCGCGCGGGCGTCTACGCCATCCACCACTACCATTCGACGGCGCACGAGACCCTCGGTGTCGCCGCGGGCCACGCGCGGTTGATGCTGGGCGGCGAGCACGGCCAGGAGGTGGACGTGGGACCCGGAGACGTGGTGGTCCTCCCCGCGGGCACGGGACATCGCCGCCTCCGGGCCGACTCGGAGTTCCTCGTGGTGGGCGCCTACCCCGAGGGCCAGCAGTGGGACATGATGCGAGGCGAGCCCTCCGAACGGCCCGCGGCGCTCGAGCGCATCGCCGCCGTCCCCCTGCCCAAGGGAGATCCCGTGAGCGGAGCGAAGGGCGCCCTGGTGACCCTCTGGAAGTAGGGCCCTGGCTCGCCTGCTCCGCGTCCTGGCATCCAGCGCCCACGGCATGGCACTCCGGGACAGCGGACCCTACCCTTGCCTGTCACCGCCACACAGGAGCGCCGCCATGGGATTGATGGATCGCATCTTCGGACGAGGTTCCTCGCCTTCGGTGCCTTCGGCCCGCCCCGCCGCCACGAGCGCGGGGTCCGCCGATGACCAGGCGCTGGCCCGCTATCGCTATCTGCTGCGGACGGCCCCTCCCGAGGCGATCGAGCAGGCTCACGCCGAGGCCTTCGCCCAGCTCACGCCCGAGCAGCGCACCCGCGCCCTGCGCGAGCTGAGCCAGGAACTGCCCCCCTCGGAGCGGGGCTCGGCTCCCCTGAACGCCGATCCCCGGACGCTCGCGCGGATGGCGACCCGCGCCGAGATGCGCCAGCCCGGCTTCATGGAGCGCACCTTCGGGGGTGGGGGCTTCGGGGGCGGCGGCTTCGGCAGCATGCTGGCCGGCAGTCTGCTCGGGAGCATCGCCGGCAACTTCATCGGCACGGCGATCGCCCACCAGTTCCTCGGCGGCTTCGATGGAAACGAGCCGGGCGATCTCGACGCCGCTCAGGCGGAGGCCTCGGGCCAGGAGGAGAACGGGGGCGGCTTCGACGACAGTGGCTTCGACGACGGGGGCGGCTTCGACGGGGACAGCCTCGACGTGTGACGCCGCGCCCTACCCGCCCAACGCCGTCTTCATCTTGCTCTTGCGGATGGCCGGCAGGCTGATGCGGAAGGTGCTGCCCTTGCCCACCTCGCTGCTCGCGGTGATCTCCCCGCCAAAGCCGGTGATGATGCCGTGGCAGATGGACAGCCCGAGGCCCGTGCCCACGCCCACCGGCTTGGTGGTGAAGAACGGATCGAAGATGCGGCTGAGCACCTCGGGCGCCATGCCGCACCCGGTGTCGCGCACCTCGAGGATGGCGTGGTCGCTCTCCGCGCGCAGCACCACGCGGATCTCGTTCTTGTCCGGCTGGCCCGCGCTGATGGCATGCGCGGCGTTGATGAGCAGGTTGAGCACCACCTGACCGAAACGCGCCTCGCTGCCCTCCACGAGCGGCACGTCGGACATGTCCTTGACCACCGTGGCGCGGTGGCGCAGCTCGCCGCGCGCCAGCGCCAACGCCGAGTCGATGACGCGCCGCAGGTCCACCGCCGTGGGCAGCTCCTCGTCTCCGCGCGAGAACGTCTTCAGGTCCTGCACGATGAGCCGCACCCGGTTGACGCCCTCGTTCGTCTCCTCCAGCACCTCCTCCAGCTCGCTCAGGCGGCCCGGGGGCAGCAGCTCGGTGATGGCGTGCAGCTCCTCGGTGAGGAAGGACAGGTTGGAGATGACGAAGGCGAGCGGGTTGTTGATTTCGTGCGCCACGCCCGCCGCGAGCGTGCCCACCGACGCGAGCCTGTCGGCGACGACGAGCCGCGCTTGGATCTGCTTGCGCTCGGTGAGATCGCGCGCGCTGACGATCGTCGCGGGCTGGCCGGCGAAGACGAGCCGCAGGCTGCTGATCTCCGCGGTGAGCACGCCACCGTCCGGGGGCAAAAAGCGCACCTCGCGCACGCGCAGCGAGGTGCGGCCGGGCAGCATGCCTCCATCCAGCGTGCCGGCCGCGGCGGCGCGGTCATCCGGGTGGATGAAGTCCAGGAGGGAGCGGCCCACCAGCTCGCTGACCTTGAGGCGCAGGAACGAGCACGCCGACGGGTTCACGTACAAGAGCGGCCCGCCGCGGTGCACGAAGATGGCCTCGGGCGAGCCCTCGATGAGGGCGCGGAAGCTCTCCTCGGAGCGGCGCAGCGCCTCCTCCGCGGCCTTGCGCTCGGTGATGTCGAAGGACACGCCCCCGAGGAAGCGCCGGCCCGAGCTGTCGCGGGCGATGAAGCGGTAGGTGAGGAACTGCCGCGGCTCGCCATCGGGCGTGGGGATCATGCTCTCGGAGACCGAGGGCTGACCGGACTTGAACGCCTGATCGTCCTGTTCGCTCAAGAGCGAGACCGTCTCCGGCGGCATGAGCTGCTCGTCGGGGATGGTGCTCACGTCGGTGCCGGGCGCCAGCGCGAAGAAGCGCCGGAAGGGCTCGTTGACGAAGACGCGCCGGCCGCTCTCGTCCTTCATGTACGCGAGCGCCGGGTTGTTGTTGAGGAAGGAGTCGAAGAGGTGCTGGCTCTCCTGGAGCGCGGTGACGATGGAGGCCACCTCCGTCATCAGCGCCTGCTTCGCGGCGTGTTCGGCGGCGTTGCCCATGGCGGCGCCCAGCAGGCCCGCCATCAGCTCCAGCGTGCGCTCGTCCGAGTCCACGAAGGCATAGGGCACCTGCGACACGATGCTCAGCACGCCCACCGTCTGGTTGTCGCGCTTGAGCGGCACGTTGAGCATCGAGCGCACCTTGAGCCGGCGCGCCACGTCGAAGTTCGCCCGCGGGTCGCGCTCGGCGTCGTCCGTGCGCATCACCTGGCCGCGCAGCACGCTCGAGCCCGCCATGGTGCTGCCCACCGGCAGCCGCGCACCCTCGAACTGCTTCGAGTAGCCCGTGCAGACGCGGTAGTACATCTCATCGCCCTCGATGAGGCCCACCGCCGCGCCACCCGCGCCGCAGAGGATCATCGCGCGCTCGGAGATGAGCCGCATCACCACCTCGAGATCCAACCCCGCCAGCGCGATGTCGTTCTGGGTCTGGATGATGGCCGCCAGCCGCTCGATCTCCCCGCGCGCCGACTCCTCGTGGGATTGCCGGCGCATGAAGGCGTAGCAGCGGCGCTCGAACAGGGTGATGCGCGCGCGGATGTCCGCCGCCTGGAAGGGCGCCACCAGGTAGTCGTCCACGCCGATTTCCATCAGCGGGGACAACTCCTCATCGGCGAGGCTCGAGACCATGCCGATCATGGACACCTCGGCGGCGCGGATCTGCGCGCGCAGGCGGGTGAACCACTCGGATTTCTCGCGGACCTGTTCGGCGCCGACCACCAGGACGTCCACCAGGGAGATGGTGGCGGCCGTCACCTCGGGACCCGAGGCCACCACGACTTCGTGCCCCATCTGGGCGAGTTCCGACCCGATCGGATGGTCACCGTCGCGGCTGAGAAGGAGAAAGCGCATGGAAGCGGAGGCGAATCCGGGGAGAGCGGAAGATTGAAGGAGTAAGGCCCTTGCCGTCCACCCCGGCGTGCCGGATTCCGGGGGGGAGTCCCCTGTTTTCACGCAAGCCTACCCCCGTTCTCCGGTCCGAGGGGAGTGGACGTTGGTCGATCCCGGATGATCGCCAGCCAGCCGCCCCCCCCCACGAGTGCTCTATGGCCGACGATCGAGCCGTCTCCTCCTACGCACTGGGGCACGCGGGGCGACGGAAAATGACGCGGCCTGCCTGCGCGTCCGGGCCAGACGGCCTATCTCAAGCCGACCCACGCGGTGTGTGCTGGTGCCGCGGGGGCCAGGTGCATGCTCTGGACGGGGGCGGGTCCGGGGGAAGGTGACAGAATGAAGTACATCCTCGCGGTGGGGATCTCGATGATGGTGTTCGGCGCCGTCCAGGTGTCGACGCTGCCCCAGACGGCGGACCCGCGCGAGCAGAGCGCGTCCGCCGTCCTCTTCGTCCCGGGTGCCCTGACGGTCATGACACGCAGCCTCGGCACGGAGCTGAGCGGGGAGCGGGTTCTGCAAGCCCCTCACGCGGCGTACGTGCCCACACGTGCGGCGGAGCTGTTTGGCCGCCAACCGGATGCCTCCTCGCGCGCCCGGACCCTCGCCGATGAGGTCCAATACGCTCGGCCCCACCTCATTGGTCTGCAGCAGGTGACCGAGTTGAGGCTCCAATCCCCCGGGGACGCACTCTTCGGGGGCCGCGAGCCGGCGCGGACGCCCTACCTGGATCCGCTCCCCCTGCTGCTGGGCGAACTGGAGGCACGGGGCCTGCACTACCGGGAGGTCGCCCGGGTGCGCAACACGGACGTGGAGGTGCCCCTGCGCCGGGGGCAGGAGCCGACCTTCGACGATTTGCGCCTGACGGACTTCGACATCATCCTCGCGCGCTCGGACGTGACGGTGAGCCAGGTGCGCACGGGCAATTACCTGGCGCGCCGCGAGGTGAAGCTGCCGCGCATGGCGCCGGTGGAGCTGACGCGCGGGTGGGTGTCGGTGGCGGCCGAGGTGGAGGGGCAGCGCTACCGCTTCGTCAGCACGCACCTGGAGCCCGCGCCGGGCGAGGAGGGTCTGCGCGTGCAGCTCGCGCAGGCCGAGGAGCTGATCGGCTCGCTGCGGGGCGAGACGCTGCCGGTGGTGCTGGTGGGGGACTTCAACTCGCCGGCGAACCTGGGGCTGGTGGGCGCGCCCACCTACCGGGAGCTGCTGCTCGCGGGCTACGTGGACGTGTGGACGCGCCGCCTGGGGGGCGCGCTCGCCTCGGGAGGAGGCCTGACGCTGGGGATGACGGCCATGGAGGAGCGGCTCAACCTGGTGCTGGTGCGCACGCCCGTGTCGCCCGCGCCCCGCCAGCTCGGCCCGGTGCTGGCCTATGGAGTGGGGGCGCTGCACGAGCGGCGGCGCTTCGGGCCATGGCGCACGGACCTGTCCGGCGTGGTGGCGCGCCTGCGCATGCCCGTGTCCGCGCGCAACTGAGTACAGTGGCGGCCGTGAGCGCGCCGTCCCGAGTCCTCGTCGCCGAGCAACCCCACTACCTGCCGTGGCTGGACTTCCACGAGCAGCTGGCGCGCGCGGACACGCTGGTGGTGCTGGACAACGTGCAATGGCTGCGGCGGGGCTGGCAACGCCGCGCGCGGGTGGCCCTGCCCTCCGGCACTCCCCTGCCCCCGCCCACCGAGCCTGCCTACCAGTGGCTGACGATTCCCCTCGAGGGCGCCCATCGCGACACGCGCATTGGCGACCTGGTGGTGGACACGAGCCAGCCCTGGACGCGCAAGCACCTGGCCACGCTGACGATGCTCTACGGCCGCAGGCCCTACTTCCGCTCCCAGGTGCTACCCCGGCTGGAGCGCTTCTACGCCGCGGCGGCCGAGGAGCGCGGCCCCGGCTCGCTCCTGCGCACGCTGCTCTCGAGCATGACGCTCTTCGCCGAGCCCCTGGGACTCGCGCCGCGCGTGGTGCTCGCCTCGAACCTCGCGCGCTCGCTGCCGGAGAAGACGGAGCGCCTGGCGGACTACTGCGTCCAGCTCGGCCAGGACACGTACTACTCGGCGGTGGGCTCGCTCTACCTGCGGCCAGGCCCCTTCCGGGAGCGCGACGTGCGCCTGCTGTGGCAGAAGTTCCGCTATCCCGCGTACGACCAGGGCCGCCCCGGCGAGCGCTTCGTGGTGGGCCTGTCCATCGTGGACGTGCTGTCCAACGTCCCCGTGGACATGGTGCGCGAGTGGCTCGCGCCCAGTCCCTGGGGGCCCTTCGCCCGGCCCGATCCGGAGCCGGAGCGCTGAGGCTCCAGGCTCTCCGGAAGACCGCTCAGGACGCCGCGGTGCCGTCCTTGTCGAAGCGCACGAAGTAGCTGCGCACCGCGGCATCCACCAGCTCCCGGGTGAGCCGGGGCGACTCGCCGTGGTAGTGCGCCATGTCGATCATCTGATCCAACAAGTCGCGTGGCTGGCACGCCGCGAAGGGGCGGATGTTGGGCGTGTAGTGGGCGTCGATGAGGTACTGCACGATGTCGGCGTCGTAGTCCACGCCACGCTTGCGGCACATCACCTCGAAGATCTGATGGAAGAGATCCTCGTCCGGCCGCTGCACCTCGAGCTTGTAGCGCACGCGGCGCAGGAAGGCGTCGTCGACGAGATCGCTCGGATCCAGGTTGGTGGAGAAGGCGGAGAACACGTCGAAGGGCACCTGCACCTTCTTGCCCGTGTGCAGCGTGAGCATGTCCACGTCGCTCTCCAGCGGGACGATCCACCGGTTGAGCAAGTCCTTGGGCGACACCTTCTGACGGCCGAAGTCGTCGACGAGGAGCATCCCGTTGGTGGCCTTCATCTGGAAGGGCGCCTCGTAGTACTTGACCTCGGGGGAGTACACGAGATCGAGCATCTCCAGCGTGAGCTCGCCCCCGACGACGACGAGGGGCCGGTGGCAGCGCACCCAGCGCCTGTCGTAGGGCTGGGCGCCGGCCTCCTCCTCCACGGGCTTGTGCAGGATGTTGTCGTAGATGCGGACGATGAAGTCGTCGATGAGGATGGCGTGGGGGATGAAGATGTCCCCAGCGAAGCAGTTGACCATGCCCTGGCAGATGGCCGTCTTGCCGTTGCCCGGGGGCCCGTAGAAGAAGATGGCGCGTCCGGAGTTCATCGCCGGGCCGATGCCGTCGAAGATGTAGTCGCGGATGATGAGGTCGCCGAACTTGTCCTCCATCCGCTGGCGGGTGATGCGGTTGCCGCGGATGGTCTGCTTCTTCACGGCGCTGATCCACTCCTGGAGCGTGACGGGAGCGGGGCCGTTGTAGCGGTTGCGATCGAGGATCTGCCGCAGCACGTCCGTGGCGAACGTGGTGAGCTGGTAGATCATCGTGGACTTGCCGAGACCCGAGCCGCCACCGCCGCGGATGTCGATGTACTTCTGGCGGCGCAGGCCCTCGAGCACGTCATCCACCACGGAGGTGGGCAGCTTGAGGCGGTTGGCGATGTCCATGCCCCGCATCTCGCCCGCGTAGAAGATGGCCTTGAGGACGAGCTCCTCCACCATGCTGGCGGTGAGGCCGGACTCCTCGAGCGTGCGCGGCTGGGCGGGCCAGAAGCGGGCACCCTCGGGTGTCTCTCCCGCATCGGAGGGGACGCGGCGCACCGTGCCGGTGCTGGTGCGGCGCTCGGGCCCGGCCGGGTTGCCGCTCGAGGAGCCCGCGCGGCGCTCGACGACCCCGGGGGATGGCTCCGAGGGGGACGCTGGAGGACCCGGACGGCGCGAGTCGACCACCACCGACGGCTGATCCGCGCCGGAGCCCGGCGGGGTGGCGCGGCGCTGCGGCTCGGCGAAGGGAGGAGGCGTGTCCAGGCGCGGCGGAGGAGGCGTCGTGCGCTTCTCCGGGGGCCCGCCCGCGACCTCCGAGGAGGGGGGAGGAGGAGGAGGAGCGCGGCGATCGGTCACGGGCTCCACGGACGTCAGGCTCCGACGGGACTCGGCCGGGGGGGAGGGCCGGCGCTCGAGGAAGGCACTGGGGCCGGCGGGGCGGCGCTCGGTGGCCGTCAGGGTGGGCGGAGTCCGCGGCGGTCCCGGGGGTGCTCCGAGACCAGGAGCCGGCCGGGTCCGGGGAGGCGAGGAGCCAGGGCCCGCCGCGACCGTGGGAATCTCCTGGGGAGTGAGGGTGCGGCTGGTGTCTCGCTCGCTGTCGTCGGGGGACTCGAATCCGGGGGGACTCGCCCCCGGCCTCCGCTGCTCGGCCATGCATGCTCCGGGTTGAGACACCGACTCTATCAGGACCGGGCGGTGCTAGGTTGTGACGTATGAGCTTCTTCCAGGAACCGCCCCGCCTGGGCAATCAGTATGACGAGGACGTCTTGCTGCGCAGCTACCTCGAGCGGGTGCTGCCCCCGGACCTGAAGGCCTCGCTCGAGGACGAATTCCGGGAGCTGGGCGAGCTGTCGGGCGGCTACTTCTACGAATTCCAGCTCAGGGACAGGCTGAACGAGCCCGAGCTGACCCAGTGGAACGCCTGGGGCCAGCGGGTGGACCACATCGAGGTGTCCCCCCTGTGGAAGGAAGCCGAGGCGCTGACGGCCAGGCGGGGGCTGGTGGCGGTGGCATACGAGCGCAAGAGTGGAGATCGCTCGCGCGTGCACCAGTTCGCGCTCAACTACCTCATCCAGCCGTCGCTGGACATCTACTCGTGTCCGCTGGCGATGACGGACGGGGCGGCGCGCACGCTGGTGTCGCTGGGCGACAAGGCGCTGGTGGAGCGCGCCCTGCCCCACCTGACGTCGAGGGATCCGTCGACGTTCTGGACGTCGGGCCAGTGGATGACGGAGCGCACGGGCGGCTCGGACGTGGGGCTGACGCAGACGGTGGCGCGGCGGGACGCCGAGGGGTGGAAGCTGTACGGGACGAAGTGGTTCACCTCGGCGACGACGGCGCAGATGGCGCTGACGCTGGCGCGGCCCGAGGGCAATGGGGAGGGAGGCAAGGGCCTGGCGCTCTTCTACGTGGAGACGCGGGGGGCGGATGGGCGGATGAATGGGATTCAAATCAACCGGCTGAAGGACAAGCTGGGCACGCGCAAGGTGCCGACGGCGGAGCTGACGCTGGACGGGGCGCGGGCGGTGCCGGTGGCGGGGCTGACGGATGGCATCCGCAACATGGCGTCGATGCTGAACGTGACGCGCACGTGGAACGCGGTGGCGTCGGCGTGGATGATGCGGCGGGGGCTGGCGCTGGCGCGCGACTACGCGAAGCGGCGGGTGCAGTTCGGCGCGCCCCTGGCACAGAAGCCGTTGCACGTGGACACGCTGGCGGGGCTGGAGGCGGAGTTCCACGGGGGCTTCCTGCTGGCGTTCCGGGCGGCGGAGCTGCTGGGCAGGATGGAGGCGGGCACGGCGACGGAGGAGGAGTTGCTCTTGCAGCGGCTGGTGACGCCGCTGGCGAAGCTGACGCTGGGGCGGCAGACGGTGCACGTGACGTCGGAGGTGGTGGAGGGGTTTGGCGGCGCGGGGTACGTGGAGGACACGGGCGTGCCGCGGCTCTTGGCGGACGCGCAGGTGCTGTCCATCTGGGAGGGGACGACGAACGTGCTCTCGCTGGACGCGCTGCGGGCGATGGCCAAGGGGGGCACGCTGGAGGCGCTGGACGTGGACGCGCGGCGGCGGCTGGCGGCGGCGAAGGACGCGGGACTGCGGCCGGGCGTGGTGGCGGTGGAGGAGGCGCTCGGCAAGGCACGGGCGTGGGTGATGGAGGCGATGAAGGACCCGGCGGGGGTGGAGGCGGGAGCGCGGCGGTTCGCGCTGACGCTGGGCCGCGCCTACGAGCTGGCGCTGCTGGTGGAGCACGCTCAGTGGTGCCTGGACCACGGACACGGCCCGAGGGCGATGGCGGCGGCGCGGCGGCTCACGCGCCATGGCGTGGATCTGCTCGCCGACATGAACCTGGAGGAGTCGCGGCTGCTCGTGGAGTAGCGCGGGGACTCCGCCTGCCTCAGCGCGCCCAGAGTCCACCCAGCTCCAGCAGGAGTGGCGTGAAGGGCTCGGCGCGCACGAGGGCCTGGCCGCTGTGCGTGCCCAGCGGCGCCCAACGGGCCCCCTCCAGCCCGTACACCTCCAGGGCCTGCCGCGGCGGGTCCACCAACCACAGGTGGCGCACGCCCTCGCGGGCATAGACCTTCATCTTCTTCTCCCGGTCCAGCACCGCCGTGGATGGGGAGAGCACTTCACAGACCCAATCCGGTGCGAGGATGACGCGGACCTCCTCGGGCATCTCCGGCATGCGCTCGCGGCGCCAGGCGGCGAGGTCCGGCACCAGGATGTCCTCACCCAGGCGTAGCTCGGGCTCGAAGAGGAGCAACCAGCCACCGGGGCCTCCCCGCCCTTGGTCAAAGGGGTTGTAGAGGGCGTTGTGCAACGCGCCCTGGGCACACGCATGGCGCAAGGCGGGCCGGGGACTGACGTACAGCTCGCCGTCCACCCGTTCCGCCACCCGGTGTGGAGGCACCGCCTCCAGGTCCGCGTCGGTCGCCTTGCGTCGCTGGCCGCTCATGTCTGGAGGATGGACAGCCGGGCGGGCCTCTTCAAGCGCGGTCCAGGCCAGACTACCCGCGCAGGTCACCCGGAGCCCTTCCGTTCACGCCACCGGCCGGATGGAGCGTTGAGCCTGCCGGAAGAATTGGGAGCAGGAGTAGTCCAGCGGGGCCTCCTCGTGCTGAAGCGCATGGCGGGCGCGCAAGAAGGGCAGCCATGCCTTGTCCCCCACGCGCACCGCGCTCTCTTCCAGCTTGCGCCTTGGCACCCACTGCCCGCCCAGCGCGGACACCAGGTACATCCCCAGCCATGCCCCCAGGGCGGGAATCAACGCCTCCTTTTCCTCCGCCGAGAAGCGCTCTCCCCAGCCCAGGTGCCACAGAGCGAAGTCCACCGCGGCGAGCGCTTCCAGCGTTCCCTCCGTCGCCTCGGGCACCTGCTGCGAGTGCATCAGCGCGACGAGTTGCTCGGCGTAGAGCCGCTCGTAGGTGTCGATGGCCTGCTTCACGTCCTCCACGTCCGGCGGAAGTGCCTGTTCTACGGGCAGCCACTCCGAGACGGGAGGCGGACGGTAGTGGTTGAAGCGCTCGACCACCCGGCGCTTGTTCTCGAGTCCCTCGAAGGCGACCTTCTTGTGGAGGATGTCGGCCACGTCTTCGTCGAAGTGCACGGGGATGGGGACGAAGACGCGGCTGCGCTGGCGCAGGGTTTCCAAGGTGGTTTCCAATTTCAACTCGGGCCGCAGATGAACCAGGGCCCGGGCCTGGGCCTGCCGCGCCTCCTCGGAGTCGAAGTCAGCGGGCGTCGGCCGGGTGAGGAGAAGCACGGCTCCTCCTGGCAACTCCTCTATCACCGAGGCGGGCGTGGATAACACATGCTCACGTCCCATCTCCGACACCATCTGAGGCCCATACACATTGAGCCAGTAGACTTCATCCACTTGGTAGGGCGCGAACGGATCTTCCACGAGGGGATTGATTCCCATGGAAAAGTCAGTGGCGCTATGTCCGAAGCCATAGGTCACAGGGAATAGTGAGGCAAAGCTCCTTACCCACGACAAAATCCGTCTCGAGTGGTCCTCAGCGGCCCCCGGTTGCCGGACAATCGAGAAAGGTGTGAGGTCCAAACTCACGAAGAGTCGCCCACTCCTTTCTTTCTCGGAAAGGCTGATCCACAACCCCATCCAGGGAGCATTGGAACATTCAACGGCGAACGACGTATGCCCTTCGCTGGATTGCTCGAGGAATATCTCGCGGACAGCCTTGCGAGAGTATTTTCGTCTCCTTTTTCCACTCAGGAGGGTGTCTGGCGAACCGCTTCCTTCCATGGATTCGATGAAATCGAGTATCTTCTCAAACCCTTTCGCACCCTGCTCCACTGGATAGGCTGGCGAATGGAGATGGAGCCAGAATCCGTCTTGGCTGTTCCATTCATCACTCGGCATGGAAATGGAGTTCGACACCACGAGCTCTTGCCTCGAACCGAAGGGTTTTCCTGAAAAATTCTGGTACAAACCGCGCGTCATAAACAAGATGAACCTGGCTGACGGAGACTTCTCGTCCGAATAGTGGATGACCAGGCCGACGAATCTCCACCCGTCCCCCGTATTTCTTCAGCGCCTCTCTGGCATCCATGGAAACCCAGTGGCGTGCTTCCACTTCGCTCATGCGCGTGAAGTCACGTTGCTTGTTACTGAAGCAATGCACCGTGGGCTTCCCTCCATGAACCAAGGATGCCTCGTCCACAGCGATCTGGTCCACATAGGTCAGCACGGGCCCCGGCTCACGGGACAGTCCCAGGTTCCCATCCACCCGAGCCCGCGACAGGCCTCGCAGATACACCCTCTCCGCCTCGGGCAATATAACCTCCCGTTGGAGGGCGCGCGTGACCCCATGCTGGAAGTCCACCCCTCCTTGGACCTGGCTCCGGAAGACAGTGTAGTCCGGCCACTCCAGAGGCGGCTTCACCTCGGACAGCCGTGCCGCTCCCGGCCGGCGCCCCGCCAGTTCCCCGTAACGCTTCTCCCAGTAGGCGACGTAGTCCACCCACCTCGGGTGGTCCGCGGCCACGCCAGGGGGAGTCGCCTGCAAGGAGGGCCGTCGACGTTCCAGCAGCTTCAAATCACTGGACTGGCGAGCGCCATTCGCGACCGCCTCGGCCTCCCGTAGCCGGACCTCCAGCGCCGCCGCTTCCTCCAGCGCCGCCGCCTCTTCCGCCTGGCTCAGAGCGCGCTGCCGCGCCACGCCCTCCCGGGCCAGCTTCTCCGCCTCCGCCGCTCCCGCCCTCACCTCCCCACTCGCGGCGCGGCCTTCCACCGCCATCGCCACACCCCCCACGAGCAGGGCGTTCAACGCCACCGTGATGACGGCGCTCTCCACCTGCTCGCGCCGAGCCTGTCGCTCGAAGCCTCGTGCCAACAACCCCCGCAGCCGGGTGCCTCCCGGGCCCGGCGAGGAAATCAACTCACTCAGCTCCGCCCAGCGCACCGTGCACGTGGGCAAGGCGCTACAGCCCAGCCCCAGCGCCTTGTCCGCCAGCTCCACCCCCGCGGCTTCGGTCGCCACCTCTAGTTGGTCCAGCAGCCTCCGGGCCCGCGCGTCCCCGGCCTGTGCATCCGCATAGACTTTCTCGAGATGCGCGCTGCGATGCACCAGCAGCACGCCCGAGGTCTCGCCAACCAATCGCCCCTGGGCATCGCTGTACAGCCCATAGTCGAAGGGCGGAGCCACGTCCCGCCGCCACATCTCCGACGGTACGGCCTCCACACCGCCGCATCGGCTCCCCATCAACACCACGGAGAGCACCACCAGCCATACCCGCCACAGAGGCTCAGAAGTGCAGACGGTCTTCACCTCAAACTTCCTCCGTTCACTCTGCCGGCCGGATGGAGCGTTGAGCCTGCCGGAAGAATTGGGAGCAAGAGTAGTCCAGCGGGGCCTCTCCATGCTGAAGCGCATGGCGGGCGCGCAAGAAGGGCAGCCACGCCCTGTCCCCCACACGCACCGCGCTCTCTTCCAGCTTGCGCCTTGGCACCCACTGCCCTCCCAACGCGGACACCAGATACATCCCCAGCCAGGCCCCCAGGGCGGGAATCAACGCCTCCTTTTCCTCCGCCGAGAAGCGCTTCCCCCAGCCCAGGTGCCACAGGGCGAAGTCCACCGCGGCGAGCGCTTCCAGCGTTCCCTCCGTCGCCTCAGGCACTTGTTGCGAGTGCATCAGCGCGACGAGTTGCTCGGCGTAGAGCCGCTCGTAGGTGTCGATGGCCTGCTTCACGTCCTCCACGTCCGGTGGAGGCGCTTGTTCCGCGGGCAGCCACTCCGAGACGGGAGGCGAGCGGTAGAGGTTGAAGCGCTCGACCACCCGGCGCTTGTTCTCGAGTCCCTCGAAGGCGACCTTCTTGTGGAGGATGTCGGCCACGTCTTCGTCGAAGTGCACGGGGAGGGGGACGAAGACGAGGCTGCGCTGGCGCAGGGTTTCCAGGGTGGTTTCCAGTTTCAACTCGGGCCGCAGATGAACCAGGGCCCGAGCCTGGGCCTGCCGCGCCTCCTCGGAGTCGAAGTCCGCCGGCGTTGGCCGGGTGAGCAAGAGAACGGAGCCGCCCGGTAGAGTCTCGATGTGTGAGGCAGGAGTGGAAAGGACTCGATCGTGTCCGAGCTGTTCCAATAATCGTGAACCATACACGCTCAACCAGTACTCCTCGAGAACGGAAGCTCGATCAAAGGGATTCTCGGCGTTCAGGTCGACCCCCATACAATAGTCGACCCAGCTATGGCCCAATCCATGAGAAATGGGATACCGCTGGGCAAATGCCCTCACCAGACTCAAGATTCGTTCCGCACACGAGTCCGCCGAGTGCTCTTCACGGACAAGAGAAAAAGGGCTGACCCTCAATTCGAGAGAAAGACGATCCGGCTTCTGCTCTTGTTGGAAGCTCAAGTGCACGCTGACATCAGGAGGCTTCGTCCTGTCCAGTGTGAACATGACACATGAACCAACGGCCATCTCCTGTAGATGCTTCCACAGAACCTGACGAGAGTATTTTCGCTTGCGTCTTCCGGAGAAGATTCGATCTGGCCTCCAGCGCTCATCGAGAGACTCAATCATGATCAGCAGTTCTTCAAGCCCCTCGAATCCTCTGTCGAGTGGATTGTCTGGAGAGTGAATTTCGAGATAAAAATCATCTTCTTCGTTCCACTCATCGTTATTCATGAAAATGGATCTCGACATTGAATTTTCTGGCGATCTGCTGAATCGCGACCCTGGTCCTTTTTTGAGGAACGAGCCGACCATCGTAGATAAGATGCACTTTGCTTATGGTGACCTTGCGTCCAAAAAGGGGATGGCCAGGGCGACGTATTTCAACCATTCCTCCATATTTTTCCAGGGCTTCCCTGGCATCCATGGAAACCCAATAGCGTACTTCCACTTCGCCCATGCGCGTGAAGTCACGTTGCTTGTTACTGAAGCAATGCACCATGGGCTTCCCTCCATGTGCCAAGGATGCCTCGTCAACCATGAATTGGTCCACAAAGGTCAGCACGGGCCCCGGCTCACGGGACAGTCCCAGGTTCCCATCCACCCGGGGCCGCGACATGCCTCGTAGATACACCCTCTCCGCCTCGGTCAGTGTGGCCTCCCGTTGGAGGGCGCGCGTGACCCCCTGCTGGAAGTCCACCCCTCCTTGGACCTGGCTGCGGAAGACGGTGTAGTCCGGCCACTCCAGCGGCGGCTTCACCTCGGACGGCCGTGCCGCTCCCGGTCGGCGCCCCGCCAGTTCCTCATAACGCTTCTCCCAGTAGGAGACGTAGTCCGCCCACCTCGGGTGGTCCTCGGCCACGCCAGGGGGTGGCTCCCGCAGGGAGGGCCGCCAACGTTCCAGCAGCTTCAAATCACTGGACTGGCGCGCGCCATTCGCGACCGCCTCGGCCTCCCCCAGCCGGACTTCCAGCGCCGCCGCTTCCTCCAGCGCCGCCGCCTCCTCCACCTGACTCAGGACCCGCTGCCGCGCCACGCCCTCTCGGGCCAGCTTCTCCGCCTCCGCCGCTCCCGCCCTCACCTCCCCACTCGCGGCGCGGCCTTCCACCGCCATCGCCACACCCCCCACGAGCAGGGCGTTCAACGCCACCGTGATGACGGCGCTCTCCACCTGCTCGCGCCGAGCCTGTCGCTCGAAGCCTCGTGCCAACAACCCCCGCAGCCGGGTGCCTCCCGGGCCCGGCGAGGAAATCAACTCACTCAGCTCCGCCCAGCGCACCGTGCACGTGGGCAAGGCGCTACAGCCCAGCCCCAGCGCCTTGTCCGCCAGCTCCACCCCCGCGGCTTCGGTCGCCACCTCCAGTTGGTCCAGCAGCCTCCGGGCCCGCGCGTCCCCGGCCTGTGCATCCGCATAGACTTTCTCGAGATGCGCGCTGCGATGCACCAGCAGCACGCCCGAGGTCTCGCCAACCAATCGCCCCTGGGCATCGCTGTACAGCCCATAGTCGAATGGGGGCGCCACATCCCGCCGCCACACTTCCGACGGCACGGCCTCCACACCGCCGCATCGGCTCCCCATCAACACCACGGAGAGCACCATCAGCCAGGCCCACCCCAGGGGCCCTGAAGCACAGCTGCTCTTCACCCCGGAACCTCCTCCCGCCCTTCCGAAAAAAAGCCGTGTGGGCAGCAACGTTAACCCGCCCTGCCATGCTCCTCCACACCAGGATGCGGAGCCTCGCCTGCTCCACGAGCTGTCGGGTTTTCCCGTGAGCGCATGGACGATGGAAAGATGATGTGTTAATTCACCGCCGCGCTCATGGACAGCCACACCGATATTACCGATGGCATTGGTATTCCTGACGCATCAGGTCAATCCCCCCAAGTATCTCATCCCCCAAGAAAATGAACATGAATCATTTCAAGACGTATGGCCTCGCCGTGGTGGCAATGGCTTTCAGCGCGTGCGGTCCCGCTCCCGAAGGGTCGAAGCAGGCCGAGGGCGTCGCGCGGATCGAGTCGGCGCTGACGGCTCCCATTCCGAACACGACGTGCGTGGTCGAGGCGACGGAGCCCTACAAGTACGACAGCGGTCCGTACGCGGGCCAGATCAGCGCCCAGGCGTCTGTCTGGGACTGCAGCCAGGACTACCCGATCATCTACGTGTGCTCGATCATCGAGAAGAGGTCGGTGAGCAGCACGGGCGTCGTCACCTGGACGGCGGTGCCGGGCAGCCGCAGTTGCTATGCCGAGACGAACACCGACTTCGGCGGTCAGACGGCCACCCCCACCACCAACCCCGCGGGGACGTACCGCCAGCGCTCCCAGGCGGCGATCAAGCTCAACGCGACGACGTGGACCCCGGCGCAGCCGTCGACCTGCGGCACGCTGTCCAGCAACGTGCCGTGCGCGTTCACCTCCGTGATCTCCCCGAGCGTCGCGCTGTAATACGCGCCCTCCGGGCGTGAGTCCCCGAAGGTCCGGCCCGTGCCTCGCGCGCGGGCCCGGACCCGTGGCACCTCAAGGCCCGGCGCGCAGCGCTTCTCCCCGGACGAACTGGAACAACTCCTCGCGAACCTCGCGCGTGTCGAGCACGTTGTTGTGGTGCTTGCCCTCGAGGATGCGCACGGAGGCCTGGGGAAACAGCGTGCCCAGCTTCTGCCCCATGTCCACGGGGACGACCTGGTCCCGCGTCCCATGGACGATGAACACCGGCAGGTGGATTCCCGGCGCCTTGGACGCGGTGTCGAACCGGTCCTTCACCAGCAGCCGCGCGGGCACCCAGGGAAAGAGCCTCGCGCCCAGCTCCACGATGGAGGTGTAGGGCGTGATGAGCACCAGCCGCGTGCCTTGCCCCCGCCTCGCCATCTCCGCCGCCACCCCCGAGCCGATGGACTGCCCCTGCAACACCGTCCGCTCCCGGGGCACGCCCAGCTCCCGGTGCAGGTACTCCAGCGCGGCCTCGGACGCGGCGTAGATGCCCTGCTCCGAGGGCTCCTCCTTCCCCTTCGCCAGCCCATACCCCGGGTACTCCACCGCGAAAAACCCGAACCCCGCCTCCTGGTAGCGCTGCGCCAGCCACGCCTCGTGGGCGAGCTGCTCGCCGTTGCCGTGGAAGTGCACCACCGTGGGGACCTCGGGCGGCGCCGGGACGTGCAGCGCGTAGACCGTCGTGCCCTCCGGCCCCGGGATGCGAAGGAGCGCGGCTCCGGACAGTTGGGGCTCGAGCGCGCCCTCGGGCACCGGAAACACCAGGTGGCGCTGGTTGAAGTACAGCAGGGCGCACACGGCCAGGTAGCAGATGACGAGCGTCACCACGATCTTCACCATCACCCGCCTCACCCGGAGCCAGAAACGTCCCATGGGTGGGGTCCTTATCACGTGAGGCCCGCCCCTACACGCGCACCGAGGAGACGATCGGCTCCAACTGCTGCACCTTCACGTTCATCACCTTGCCCGTCTTCTCCAGGGTCCCCTGCCCCACCAGGAACAACGCGCCGTGGATGTCCTTGCGAAAGCGCGCATAGGCGTCCGGCGGCACCACGAGGTTGGCGATGCCCGTCTCGTCCTCGAGAGACAGGAAGCAGAACCCCTTGGCCGTGGGCGGCATCTGCCGGCAGATGAGCATCCCCCCCACCGCCACGCGGCTGCCCGTGCGCACCCGCTCCAGTCCCGCCGCCGTCACCGCCCCCCGCTTGCGCAGCGCGGGCCGCAACAGCTCCAACGGGTGCTTCTCCAGTGACACGCCCACGGTCTCGAAGTCGGTGCTCACCCGCTCCACCACGTTCATCCGGGGCAGCTCCACCGGCGTCCCATCCATCGCCATGCCGAAGAAGAGATCCGTCTCCTCCAGCGGGCCCAGCGCCTGGATCTCCCACAGCGAGTCGCGCCGCGAGCCACTGAGGCTCCCCAACGCGCCCGCCAGCGCCAGCCGCGCCAGCTCATGCCGGGGCGCGCGCGTGCGCCGCGCGAGGTCTCCAATGCTCGTGAAGCGCTGCCCCCGCCGCGCCGCGCCTATCCGCCGGCCCGCCGCCTCCTGGAGCCCGCGCACCATCCGCAATCCCAAGCGCAGCCCGCCCTCCTCCAGCGAGCAGTCCCAGTCCGAGTGGTTCACGTCCACTTCCAGCACCGGCACGCCGTGGCGCTGGGCGTCCGCCACCAGCGTGTGCGGGGCGTAGAAGCCCATGGGCTGCGAGTTCAACAACGCCGCGGTGAAGGCCGCCGGGTAGTGGCACTTGAGCCAGGACGACGCGTAGGCCAGCAGCGCGAAGCTCGCCGAGTGGCTCTCCGGAAAGCCGTAGTGCGCGAAGCCGCGGAACTGCTTGAACAGGGTGTCCACGTACTCGGGCGCGTACCCGCGCGCCACGCCACCGTCGACGAAGCGCTGGTGGAATGGCCCCAGCCGCTCCTCGGCGCGCTTGTGCGAGAGCGCCCGTCGCAACCCATCCGCCTCGGCCGCCGAGAAGCCGCCCACCGCCATGGCCAGCTTCATCGCCTGCTCCTGGAAGAGCGGCACCCCCAGCGTCTTCTGCAGAATCCTCCGCACGTCCTCCGAGGGGTACACCACCGGCTCGAGCCCCTCGCGCCGCCGCAGGTACGGGTGCACCATGTCCCCGACAATGGGACCCGGGCGGATGAGCGCGATCTCCACCACCAAGTCGTAGAAGCAGCGCGGCTTGAGCCTCGGCAGCATGTTCATCTGCGCCCGGCTCTCGATCTGGAACACGCCGATCGAGTCCGCGTTGGTCAACATCTCGTAGACCTTCGGGTCCTCCGCCGGAATGGTGGCCAGGGACAGGTCCCGGCCATGGTGCACCCGGATGAGCTCCAGGCATTTGGCCAGCGCCGTGAGCATCCCGAGCCCCAGCAAGTCCACCTTGAGGACGCCCACCGCCTCCAGGTCATCCTTCTCCCACTGCACCACCGTGCGGCCCTTCATCGCCGCGTTCTCCACGGGGATCATCTCCACCAGGGGCTCGCGGGTGATGACGAAGCCGCCCACGTGGATGGACAGGTGCCGCGGCGTGCCCTCGATCTCCCGGGCGAGCGCGAGCGTCTGCCGCACGCGCCGGTCCTCCTCGGACAGCCCCACCTCCTTGAGCAGCTCCGGGGACATCTCGCCGCCGTGCGAGCCCGCCACCTTGGCGAGCCGGTCCACCTGATCCAACGACAGCCCGAGCGCCTTGCCCACCTCGCGCAGCGCCAGCCGTCCCCGGTAGCAGATGACCTCGCACACCATGCCCGCGCGGTGCCGGCCATGCTTCTCGTAGACGTATTGCAGCACCTCCTCGCGCCGCTCGTGCTCGAAGTCCACGTCGATGTCCGGGGGCTCCTTGCGCTCCATGCTCAGGAAGCGCTCGAAGAGCAGCCCCATGCGCACCGGATCGATCGCCGTGACGCCCAGCGCGTAGCACACCGCCGAGTTGGCCGCGCTCCCGCGCCCCTGGCAGAGGATGCCCTTGGAGCGCGCGAAGCGGACGATGTCCCAGATGGCCAGGAAGTAGCCCGCGAAGTCCAGGGCCGCGATGAGCTTCAGCTCGTGTTCGATCTGCTTCACCACCTCGGGGGGCACGCCGGACGGGTAGCGCACCTGGAGCCCCTGGTACGTCAGCTCGCGCAGCCACGTGGACGTCGAGTGTCCCGGCGGGAGATCCTCCTCGGAGAAGTGGTAGCGCAATCCATCCAGCGTGGCGTGGCAGCGGCCCGCCAGCTCCACCGTGCGCTCCAGGGCTTCGGGACAGTCGGCGAACAGCCGGGCCATCTCCTCGGGCCCCTTGAGCGTGCGCTCCGCGTTGGGCAGGCGCCGCGTGCCGAGCTGTCCCAGCGTCGTCTTGTACCGGATGGCCGTGAGCACATCCTGCAGGGGCTGGCGGGCGCGGTGGTGCGTGTGCACGTCGTTGTGGGCGCACAGCGGCGCGCCGAGCTCCCGCGCGAGGAGGCGGGCCTGGGCCACGCGGGCCTCGTCCCCCGAGGACAGCGTGCGGCACACGCCCACGTAGAAACGGTTGGCGAAGGACTCGGCCAGCGGGGCCACCTGCGAGGTGGGCACCGGGTACGGGAGCATCGCCAGGAGCCCCTCGTTGCCCTCGGCCAGCTCGCGCCAGGGCAGGCCCGCCTCGCCCTTGGGGTGCAACATCCGGCTCTTGGAGATGAGCCGGCTGAGGTTCGCGTAGCCCCGCGCGTCCTGGGCGTACACCACCACCCGGGGGCCATCCATCAGCGTCAGCTCGCTGGCGAGCACGTACTTGAGGCCCGCGGCCCGCGCCGCCAGGTGCGCCTTCACCGCGCCATACAGCCCGTCCCCATCCGCCAGCGCCACCGCCGCCAGCCCCCGCTCGGCCGCCGCGAGGATCAACTCCTCGGGGTGCGAGGCGCCCCGGAGGAACGAGAAGTTCGATCGGCACAGCAGCTCGGCGTACACGCCCGCCACCCTACTGAGCAGCCGTTCAGGCGGAAGGTCCGCCCCAGTAGGTCCGGACAGGATACCCGGTGTGTCTCGTCACTTCGGAAGTGGGCCCGGTGGATCCGACTTCCGCTCCACGCATGTGCGTGGACTAGAGTGCCGGTGCCCATGAAGCTCCGCTCTCCCTGGCCTTCCGCCTGCCTGCGCGCCTTCCTCTGGTTGCTCCTCGCGTCAGGGTGCGCAACGACGCGGGTCGTGAACCTGGACATCGGGCAGGGAGCGCCCATCACCTACGAGCCTGTCGACTCCCGGCCGATCAAGATAGAGGGATCGGAGTTCAAGACCGCTGTCGCGCAGCTGGTGCTCGACATGAGGCTGAACCTGGGTCTCGAGGACTCGAAGCAGGGCGACCGACTCTCATTGCTCGCGTCTGCCAGCACCGGAGGGGTCGTCGACGGCGCTCACGGTCGCACGGTGCCCCCTTCCTCAGAGCGGATGTGCCAACAGCAGCGCGATCCGAATGGGTGCCTGAGCCTGCTCACAGGCGGAGCCATGAAGGATCCCTCGGAGCGGCGCATGATGGCGCTCTTCTTCGCCTTCGACACCGTCTGGGACGGGGTTGAGGATGCGGTGGGCGACCTGACGAATCCGGCCGCCCTTCGCGCAATGGTTGTATCAATGGTTGGAACCGCGCTCGTCATGCTCGTTGCACCCGAGCCCATCACGAAGCTCCTTGCGATTGGGCTGACGGCATCCCTGATCGCGTATCTCGGCACTGGCCCCGTGTGGAACCTCGGGCGGGGATTCCTGCGGCTCATGGAGGAAGCGAAGAACGCCCGCGACATCTCGGAGCTGGAGGATTCCGGGCACCGTTTCGGGAAGGTGCTTGGGGACAACGGTGCTCGTGTCCTGGTCATCGTCGCCTTGGCCGCGCTTGGCGGCGAGAACGCCATGGCCGCGCGGGGAGCGAAGATGCCGGGGTTCACTCGAGCGGCGTTGAGAGCGCAAACCGAAGGAGGCTTCCAGCTATCGGGGGCGCTGGCGGGCGAGGTGCAGTCCATCGCCCTTCCTTCCGCGTCGGTGCTGAACGTCGCGCTCGCTCCGACAGCTGTCGCGGCGGTTGCGATGGGGCCTGGAAGTGCCATTCAGGGAGATCCCGAGGGCAACATCCACCACATCTGCACGAACAAGAACGAGGTTTCCGAAGCATCGGGTGGCCCGTGGACACCGCAGTTCGAGAAGATCTTCGAGCTGGCCGGAATGAAGTTGAGCGACACCGCGAACCTGGTTCGGCTCAAGGGCCACAAGGGGCCACACCCAGCCGAGTACCACAAAGATGTGCTTGGACGGATTACCGAAGCAACAAAGGGCTGCCGGGGCACTGCGCAGTGCCAATCCGTGTTGGTTGACGCATTGGCGGAGATTGCCCGAGACCTCACAACCGCGGGCACCAGGCTTCGTCAACTAGTGCTGAAAAATCCCGAGGCATGACATCATGGAACGACGCTTCTTTGACTTGAGTATCGACGTCTATGTGCCAGGACGTTGGTATCTCGCGGAGCCGAGAAATCGCGATGGCCAGAAAATTGAAGACATCTGGCAGTTCATTGACGGAAGGAGGGTTGAGGATCCAGGTCCCCTACTCATCCCCATGTTCAGACCTGGGAAACCCATCGACATTGAATTCGCCGGGGCGGGTCAAACCCCCATTGTCAGCGCACCGGTGGCATCCGTGTTCCGCGAGCTGGCGTCCAGCGATGTTCAGCTCTTCCCGGTCGAGGTCCAGGGAACAGCCGAACCCTACTACCTGCTGAACGTGGCGCGAACCGTGCGGTGCATCGACGACTCGGCATGTGCGGAGGTGCGTCTCTGGACGCCGGAGAATCGTCAACCCGAGAAGGTTGGGCAATACCGTACGGTTTCCGGCCTGCGCATCGACAAATCGAAGGTGAGCGAGGAGCGTGTGTTCCGGCTCTGGGGCTGGAGTTCGCCCATCATCATTGATGAGGAAATCAAGAAAGCCCTGGAGCGAACCGGTTGCTTGGGTGGACGCTTCGACGAGGTCTGAATGGAGCGGCGCAGATTTTTTGACTTGTGGATCGACGTGTACGTTCCCGGCCGCTGGTATCTCGCAGAGCCTGCTACCTCGTCGGGAGAAGAGATAGAAGACCCGTGGATGTTCTCGGCAGGAAGACCCGTCGCGGCTCCAGGTCCCCTACGAATCCCCATCTTCAAGCCTGGCAAGCCGCTCGACATCGAGTTTGCCGGCGTGGGCAATACACCCATTGTCAACGAACGGGTAGCATCGGTGGTAACCGTTCACCGCATTGGCTTGGTTGAAGAGGAGCCAGGCACGAGGTGACTGCGGAAGTGGTGCTGGACAAGAGGACGTCTGGCGTGGTGTAGCCAGGGCATGGTGCAGGTGGATGCCCGAGACGTGCAGATAGCGCAGCTGGAGGAGGAGAATGCGCGGTTGCGCGAGGAGAATCGTCGGCTCAAGGAGAGGCTGGGGCTCAACTCGAGCAACTCCTCCAAGCCGCCCTCCTCGGACGCCCCCGGCACTCCGCGCCAGCACAAGAGGCCCACGGGCCGGCGAGCTGGAGGTCAACCCGGACACAAGAAGCATGAGCGGGTGCTGCTGCCGCCCGAGCAGGTGCAGCACGTGGTGGAGTTGGTGCCCAAGGAGTGCAAGGACTGTGGGCGCCGACTGGCGGGAAGAGATGTGGAGCCGCGACGGCATCAAGTGGTGGAGGTGCCGCCGCTGTCGGCCATTGTCACGGAGTATCGCAGCCACGCCTTGAAGTGTGGCGCGTGCGGCACGGTGACGCGAGAGCAGGTGCCCGCGCATGCCAGCAGTGCCTTCGGCGACAGACTGGGCGCGCTGGCCAGCCTGCTGGTAGGCAAGTACCGACTGTCCAAACGACTGGTGAAGGACGCGCTGTCGGACATGGTGGGGGTGAAACTGTCGGTGGGCAGTGTGGTGAATCTGGAAGGAGAAATGGCCGAGGCGCTCGCCCCCGCGGTGCACGAAGCCAGCGAGTACGTGAGGGAAAGCGAGAGGGTGCACGCGGATGAAACGGGGTGGGTGGAGGGGCGAGAAGAGGGCCGGGGCCAACGTGCCTGGCTGTGGCTGGTGGCCACGGCGCTGGTGGCTGTCTTCCACATCGCCCGAAGTCGCGGAGGCAAGGTGGCACGAGCCCTGCTGGGAGAGGACTTCGCGGGCATTCTGGTGAGTGACAGGTGGAGCGGGTACGAGTGGTACGACGCGGGCCTGCGCCAGGTGTGCTGGGCGCACCTCACCCGAGACTTCCAGGGCTTCATCGACCGGGGTGGCAAGGGAGGGCAGCTGGGCGAGGAGTTGATGCACCAGCGCAATCGCTTCTTCACGTGGTACCACCAGGTGAAAGAAGGCAGCCTGCCACGAGAGGACTTCGAGAAGAGGATGCCCGAGGTGGAGGGCGAAGTGGGCCAATTGCTGCGCCGGGCCGCGGTGTGCGCGGAGAAGAAGACGGCCGGCATGGCGCGGGAAATGTTGCGCTGGGAGAAGTGTCTGTGGACGTTTGTCGACGTGCCGGAGCTGGAGCCGACGAACAACTTCGGCGAGCGGTGCTTGCGGCACGCCGTCATGTACAGGAAGACATCCTTCGGAACGCAAGGCCCCGAGGGCAGCCGCTTCGTGGAGCGAATCCTCACCACCGTCACCACGCTCAAGCTGCAACGGCGTGGCGTGTTGGACTTCCTGACCGACACCCTCCAAGCACATCGACGTGGCCTTTCAACACCCTCGCTGCTCCCCACTCAGGCGTTGGTTCAGCTCTCCAACGCGGCCTGAGTCGGTGAACGGTTAC